>JADGNU010000095.1 GCA_017883305.1 Candidatus Aminicenantota bacterium
TCGAAGCTGAAGTCCGGATAGCGGTCGAAGCGGGTCGGCCGCTTGGTGAGCCGGACGGAGACGTCGAATTTCAAGTTCGCGGCGGGCGCGCCGTGAAGCCACTGCGCCGTAACGGCCGCATCGAAAGGCATGTCCTTGCGGACGAGGACGTCCCGGCCCGGGTCGAAGACGATCTTGAGCCGGTTGGGGACAACGGTTTCGATCTTCAGGGTCTTGCTGAAGGTCAGCCCGCCGACGAGGACGCGGGCCTGCCAGTTCCCCGTGGGCGCCGCTTCGTCGGTCTCGACGCGGAACGCGTAGAAGGGGGCCACGACCTTCTCCGGCTTGGCCGTCAGAACGAGCTGTCCCTGCGGATTGGAGAGCTCGAGGACGACGGGATGGCCGGCCGGCAGGACCTTTTCGCGGTCAAACAGGACGAACGTCAGATGGAGCGTGTCGCCCGGACGCCAGACGCCGCGTTCGCCGTAGAGGATGCCCTTGACGCCCTTTTCGCTGATCTCGCCGCCGACGTCGAAATGACTCAGGGGCAAGGCGCCTTCGCCGGCGATGCGGAGGTAGCCGATGTCGCCCCCGCCATCCGCCGAAACGTAGAAAGCGCGGTCCTTGAGGGCGAAGACGGCGAAGCCGTTCGCGTCGCTCGTCGTTTCGCCGAGGAGCTGGTTCTGATAGTTGTAAGCCCGGACACGGAGCCCGGACAGGGGCCGGGCCGTGCCGATGTCGGTCGTCACGACGTGAAGAGTGTTGTCCGCCTCGAGCTTGGCCACGAGCCCGATGTCTGACGAAAAGAAGTTGCGGCCGGCGACGGCTTCGCTGTTGTAGCGGGGGACGTAGTAGGCGTCGGCGCAGGGGTCGCTCCGCCGGGACCAGTCGCCGGGATTGTAGGCGTAGCCCTCATCGACGTAATCCCAGTTCGAATAGCGGCCGTAACCGGCGTCGACCATGTTCTTGAGCGGCGGCTCGACGACGGCCGGCGCGGCGCTCGCGGCGCAGGGATAGGTCGAATTGCCTCGGTTTATGGACAGGACGATGCGGAAGAGACTGCCCGGGTTTTCTTTGAAGAGCGGCGTGACGTCCAGGTCGTAGCGGGACCATTTGCCGGTGATCGCCGGGTCCTCGGACAGGGCGACGGTCTTTCTCCAGAGGTAGCGGCCGACGCGGGCCATTTCCTCCGATCCCTCGAGGCTGTTGATCTGGAAGAACTGGGCCATGTTGCCCGGATAGATTTGGAACGCCGCGACCTGGACGCTCCTCAGGTTGACGGCCTCGATGGGCACGGTCAGCCGGTCCTTGCGCGGCAGGATGAGCCCGCGGCCGACGAATCGGACCTGGGGACTGATCGATTCGAAGGAGACGGTCCGGTCCGCCCCGTCCTTCAGGCGTCGGTTGAGGGAGTTCCGGAGGCCCGGCAGGACCTGGACGCGGACGTTGCCGAGGAATTCCTGCGTCGAGTAGACCCGGACGACGTTGGTTTCGATACCGAACGTCAGCGACCGGTTCTCGATGCGGATGAGCCCTTGGAGATTCTGGTCCTTGGCCAGGGCATCGGAGAAGCGCACCAGGATGTGCCGGGCCTCCTCCGTGACGGGTTCGACGGAGACGACCTCGAAGGCCCCGATGGCCGGCACCTCGATGTCGCGGCGGCCGCGGTTGTCGATCCGGATCGCGGAGCCGTCCCACGACAGATTGACCGCCGACGCCTCCTCCTTCCGAATGACATCTTTGACCGTGAAATAGTGCGTCAATCCGTCCTGGGCGTGGCTCCATTCGACCGGGAGCCGCTTCCCGTCCTGCTCGGCCTCGAGGACCTTTTCGACCAGAGTCTTCTCCTCCGTGTCGGCCGTGACGAGGCGGCCCCGGAGGACCTGCGACTGCGGGCGCTCCGTATCCTCGGCGAAGAGGCCGTCGAGCGCGACCTCCATGTCGGGCCTGACGACGCCGAAGCGGAACTCGAACCGGGCGTACTCCTTGGGCAGGTCGAGGATCTTGCCCACATTGAGGACGGCCCTGTAATCCTGGCCGGGCTTCAGTTCGCCTTTCGGCTTGAAGACGAGCTCGCGCGGGCCGGCCCACTCGGCCGTCCCGTCGATCGAAGGCGAGAAGTCGAAAAGTCCGGCCGCGGCTGGACCCGGCGTCCCGGCGTTCTCGACGAAGAGGACGCGCACGGGCGATTTACGGGACACCGTCCCCGAAGTGAAGGCGCTGATATAACGGTACCATTCCTGGGCGGCCGCCGGCGCAGCCGGCTTTTTCGACTTGCAGCCGGCGAGGCCAAGGATGCAGACGGCGACGAGGATCGAGGATACGGTCTTCTTCGTCATGGAGGTCCCTCCCCTGAGAATCCGATGGTCGGCCATGTCGCGATAGCGATCACTCTTTGGGTGGAGGGTAGCCCGGGCGCACGGCAAAGTCAACCGCCGCGCGCACAGACGGCCGGCCGGGCGAAGCCTATTTCAGACCCAGCTTCTGGATGAGCTCGGCATAACGCGGGTCGGTCCGGCCATTGTCGAAGCCCGAGAAGACCTTGATGAATTCGAGCCAATGGTCGCCATCGGCATAGGCCTTGTCGAGCCACTCGAAGCCGAGGTCGATCTCGCCAAGCCGGAAATAAATGAGAGCCATGAAGACAGGTGACGCATGGGCCTTGGCCATCATCTCGTGGACCTTCGCCAGGACGCCCTCGGCCAGGTCCCGGCGGCCTGCGGTGGCGTGGACATAACCGATACCCTGGACGAAGAACGGCGCGTTTCCGGAGAGCTCGACCGACCGGGTCACCAGGGTCAGGGCTTCTTCGTGCCGCCCGCTCTCGAGGTGGGCCAGGCCGAGATAGAATGTGGCCAGGACGTGCCGGGGCTCCAGTTCCAGGGCCCGGCCGAGCTCTTCGACCGCCCGGTCGTAGAACCGGGCCAGATAGAACAACATGCCGTGGACCATGGCGATCTGGGCTGAGGTCGGCTCGAGCTCGAGGGCCCGCTTGAGCTGAACGAACGATTCTTGATGCCGCCCCATGGCGGCCAGGAACAGGCTGTACCAGTGGAAGGCCCAGACATAATCCGGATCGAGCTCGATCGCGCGCTTGAACTCCCGTTCCGCGGTTGCCCAATCCCGCTCCAGCTTGTGTCTCACAAAGGCCATAGAGGTGTGGGCCTCGGCCAGCGTGGGGTCGAGCTCGAGGGCCTTGGCGGCGGCGTCACGGGCCTTCGTCAGTGTGGCCCGCGGCGGCGCCCAATAGTACGCGAAGATGTTGTAACAGTCGGCGATGCCCGTGTAGGCCCGGGAGAAGGACGGGTCGAGCTGGATGGCGCGGACAAAGCATTCGAGCCCCCGCTTGATGCCCTCCGGCGTCCTCTTGTTCCAGAAGAAGCGGCCCATGAGGTACAGGTTATAGGCCTCCGGATTGTCCGTTTGCCGCTTGAGCAGCGCGTCCTTCTCCTCTCCCAGGAGCTTGACCCGGAGCCGGTCGACGATGGCCAGGGTGATCTCATCCTGGATAGCGAAGACATCCTCGAGCATCCGCTCGTATTTCTCGGACCAGAGCTGGTATCCGGTGGCGACATTGATGAGCTGGGCGGTAATGCGGAGCTTGTTCTCGACCTTTCGGACGCTGCCCTCGAGGACGGCGGAAACTCCCAGCCGGCGGCCGATCTCACGGACGTCCATGTTCTTGAACTCCGGCGAAAAGGCCGAGCTCTTGGCCGCGACCTCGAGGTGGCGGACCTTGGCCAGGGCGGTCATGATCTCCTCGGCCAGGCCCTCGCAGAAGTACTCCTGGTCCTTCTGGGGGCTGAGGTCCGCGAACGGCAGGACGGCGATGGTATTCAGGATCCTCGTGCCGCCGGGGGTCAAGCCCGCGGTCGACGGCTGCGGTTTGGCCGGGCCGGAATCCGTGAGCCCCTCGGCGATGCCATGGAGATCCGCGGCGAGATCCTCGATCTTCTGATAGCGGGCCGCGGGATCCTTCTCCAGGCACTTGAAGATGATCCCGCTCAGCCCGCTCGGCGTTTGGCCGTTCAGGTCGCGGGGATCCGGAGGCCGGGCGCTCTTCTGCTGCAGGGCGACACTCAGCGGCGTCTTGCCCTCGAAGGGCACCTTCCCGGTCGCCATCTCGAACAGGATGATTCCCAGCGAATAGATGTCGGCCCGCAGGTCGACGTCTTTCCCTTCGACCTGCTCGGGGGCCATGTACTCGGGTGTCCCGACCATGGCGCCGTGATCGGTCAGGCCCTTGGTCTCGGCGGCGCGGGCGATGCCGAAATCCATGATCCGGGCGCTTCCCTCGCGGTCGATCATGATATTGGACGACTTGAGGTCCCTGTGGACGACCCCCAGGCGGTGGGCTTCGACCAGCCCGTCGCAGACCTGGCCGGCGACCGCCAGGGCCCGGGGCGGTGCCAGCGGCCCCATCATCCGGATGATGCTCTTGAGATTGTCGCCCGGGACGAACTCCATGGTGATGTAATAGGTCCCCTCGCAGTTCCCGAGGTCGAAGATCCGGCAGACGTTCTTGTGGGAGATCCGCCGGGCCAGCTTGAGCTCGTTGCGGAACCGCTCGATCATCTTCTCGTCGGCGCTGAAGACGGGCACCAGGACCTTGAGGGCGATGGCTTCGCTGATCTCCCGGTCCAGGACTTTATAGACCCGGCCCATGCCGCCGCGGCCGAGCTCGTCGAGGATCCGATACCGCCCGGCGAACTCTGTCCCCGGGACGATCTCGCCACAGAGGATATGGGCGGTCATGGTCGGGGAGCCGGGCGGCGACGGCAGGGGCGTCGTCATCGAAACGGATTCCGGGGCCGCCGACCCGGGGCGGAGGAGGGCGGCGCAGTTGCCGCAGAATCGTGACGTGTCCGGATTCTCGAATTGGCAGTGCGGACACCTCATGGGCTACCCCCTCTCCGGACGTGCGCGAGCGGTCCCATCGTCCGGGCCCGGCACGCTGATGCGAGGCCATCATAAAACCCGGGAGGGGCGCTGTCAATTCCCTTTTCTCTTCATCGGGACTCCCGTTTTATAGTATGATAGGACGGCTTCAACCCAGGCAGGAGTGACATCATGGGCCATGCCATCAAAACCCCCGCGGCCGCCCGGATCAGCCGCCGGGATTTCCTCAGGTCCTCGGCCACGGCCGGGTTCGGCGCCGCGCTTGCGGGAGCCGCTTTCGGGCAGGACGCGCCGCAGGCGCAGCCCGTGCCCGCGCCCGCCGCGGCGAAGAGCGCCGACGAGCTCCGGGTGGCCGTCATCGGCTGCGGCGCCCAGGGCCGGGTGCTCATCGAGTCGATGCTGCGCATTCCCGGGATCCGCATCGGGGCCATCTGCGACATCTGGTCCTACAGCCGGCAGTACACGGGGAACTACCTCAAAAAATACGGCCATATCGCCGCCACCTACGAGGATTATCGGGACCTCTTGGCCTCGGAAAAAGGCCTCCAAGCCGCCGTCGTCGCCACCCCCGACTGGGTCCACGCCGAGCACGCCAACGCCTGTCTGCGGGCGGGGCTGCCGGTCTATTGCGAAAAGGAGATGTCGAATTCGCTCGACAAGGCCCGGTCCATGGTCCTCACGGCCCGCGAGACCGGCCGGCTCCTCCAGATCGGCCACCAGCGCCGCTCCAATCCGCGATACATCCACGCCATCGACCGGCTCATCCGCGAGAAGAAGCTCATCGGCCGCGTGACGGTCGACTTCGCCCAGTGGAACCGGGCCAAGGCCGACCTCCTCGGCTGGCCTGAAAAATACGTCATTGACCAGGCGACGCTCGACAAGTACGGCTATGGCTCCATGACCGAGTTCCGCAACTGGCGCCTGTACAAGAAGTACGGCGGCGGCCCGATGGTCGACTTGGGTTCCCACCAGATCGACCTCTTCAGCTGGGTCCACGGCACGCCGCCCAAGACGGTCGTGGCCAGCGGCGGCCTCGACTACTACAAGGATTGGGAATGGTATGACAACGTCATGGCCGTCTACGAGTTCGAGACTCAGGAAGGCGTCACCCGGGCCTTCTACCAGGTCCAGACGACCACCCAGCACGGCGGCTTCTACGAGACGTTCATGGGGGACAACGGCTCGCTCGTCCTGTCCGAGATCCCTCAGCGCGGCAACTGGGCCATGCGCGAGCCCCACGCGCCGGAGTGGGATTCCCTGGCCAAGGCCGGTCTCCTCATGTCCGAGACCGTGCCCATCCAGAAGTCGTCGACGAAGAACATCTACGTCGACGTCCGGGTGACGGCCGAAGCGGGACGCTGGCCCCTGCCGATCGATCTCGCCAAGCCGGCCCACCAGCCGCACCTCGAGAATTTCTTCGACGCCGTACGGAACGGCTCGCGGCTCAACTGCCCTGCGGAGCTGGCCTACGAATCGTGCGTCGCCGTGCTCAAGACCAACGAAGCGGTCAAAGCCCGCCGGATCATGGAGTTCCGGCCGGAGCAGTTCAAAGCATGAGCCGCGCCGGACGGACCGCTTTTCAGACTTTCGGCGGTGTTCTCCTCGCCGTTTTCGCCTTCGTCCTCGTCCTCGCCGCGGACGTCCCGGGCCAGACCGCCGCGCCGGCCGCCGGCCAAGCTCAAAAGCACGTCGTCTGGGATGGCAACCGAACGCTCCCGGCCCACCTCATTCCGCTGCGCGACGAGAACGACGAGCCCATCGTCCCGACGGAGACCGATCCCCTGCCGTATTCGGCCCGCTTCACCTGCGGGCCCTGCCACGACTACACGACGATAAGGGGCGGCTGGCACTTCGGGGCCATGACGGCGGCCGTGAGCGGCCGGCCCGGCGAGCCCTGGCTCCAGGTCGACCCCAAGACGGGAACCGTCCTTCCCCTCTCCTTCAGGAAGTGGCCCCGCAGCTACGATCCGAAAGCCGTGGGCCTCACGGCCTGGGATTTCACCCTGCTCTTCGGCCGGAACATGCCCGGCGGAGGGCCGGCGGAGCCCTCCGACGAAGAGGTCCTGGCCGAACAGCAGGCGCGCTGGAACGTCTCGGGCAAGGCCGAGGTCAACTGCCTGGCCTGTCACAACAGATCGGGCCGCCAGGACCACAGCGAGTGGGCCAAGCAAGTCCTCCGCGAGAACCTGCGCTGGGCGGCCACGGCAGCCGGGGGCGTCGGCGAGGTCGGCGGCATGGCCTCCCGGCTCAAGGAAACGTGGGACGTCTATGACGGTCCCAACCTCGACGACCACGAATGGGCCGTCGTCCCATCCGTCAAATACAGGACGGTCGATTTCGACTCCAAGCAGCGCTACTTTTTCGATTTGAACTACAAGCCCTCCGACGACCGTTGCCTCGTCTGCCACTCGGTCTCGCCGAAAGATGCGGCCATGTGGAGCGCGGACGCCGACGTCCATACAGCGGCCGGCTTGAAGTGCACGGACTGCCACAGGAACGACATCAGCCACCTCATGGTGCGCGGCTACGAGGGCGAGACCGCCGACACGGGCAACCGGACCGCGGAATCCTTCACCTGCCGCGGCTGCCACCTCGGGGAGAACGCAGACGGCGAACGATCGGTCCTCCCTGGCCGCCTCGGCGCCCCCTACCCCAAGCACACGGGCATTCCGCTCGTCCACTTCAAGAGGCTCGCCTGCACGGTCTGCCATTCGGGGCCGAAGCCGCAGGAAGGCTTCACCCGCGTCCGAACGTCGCGGGCCAACCGGCTCGGCGTCTACGGCGTCGCGACCTGGTCGACGGACACGCCCGCGATCATCGAGCCCGTCTATGTGAAGGACCAGCGGGACAAGATCTCGCCGCAGCGGCTCGTCTGGCCGGCCTTCTGGGGCCGGCGCTCGGGCAAGGACATCGTCCCCCTGAAGCCGGGCGACGTCGAAGCCGCGGCGGGCGATGTCCTCAAACCGGAGGAAAGGATCGCCCAGGTCCTCATTGCCCTGAGCCAGGTCACGGCCGAAGACGAGATGCCTGTTCTCGCAGCCGGCCGTTTCGTTCTTGCACCTAACGTCGACGGCGGCATCGACGCAACGGAACGGACGGGGGCGAAGGTGGATTCTCCGGCCATCTGGGGGATCAGGAAGGGCGGGGAGATCGCGCCTCTCGTGCCCGATTTCGACCCCGCGGCGGAGGACAAGGACCCGGCGATCGAGACGCGGTTTCAGGAATTCCTCCAGGCCCTGGGAACGGTCGCGGCGAAGCCCGGGGACGCCGTCATCGTCGTCAGAAAGACGCTTTACCGCTTCGTGGGAGGATTCCTGGATATCTCTGAAGCTCCGGCCGGGCTGGCCGGCGCCTCAGGGCCGGGTTGGCTCGTCGGAGGCAAGCTCGTTGCCCTCGCCGCAGAATTCGACATCCGGACCGCAACCGCCAAGGCGGGAACGGAGCAGACGCTGACCGAAGAGCAGGTCGCCCTCGTCCTCGCCGCGCTGGCGAAGACCGGCGGCAAAGACGATTACGTCTATCTCTCGGGCGGCCGGATGTTCCGGCTCGACAAGGGCGGCAAGCTCGTCTCGAGCAGAAATGGGGCCGCCGAACCCGTGACCTGGCCTCTCGCCCACAACGTCCGGCCGGCCCAGCAGTCGCTGGGCTGGAAGGCCTGCACGGATTGCCACAGCGGCGGCTCGGACTTCTTCTTCACCAAGCTCAAGGGCACGGGCCCGCTGCTGACGAAAAGCGTGGACAAGCGCTCGGCGGCGTCCTTCATGGGCCTGGGCGGGCTCTTCCAACGCGTTTTCGGCTTGTCGTTCATCGTCCGGCCGGTCTTCAAGGTCGTCCTGGCCATCTGCGCGTTCGTCGCCGGATCCCTCCTCTTCCTAGCCGCTCTCGTCGCACTCGGCCGTGTCGCCGGGTTCATGGAGAAGAGGTAAGGCCATGATGTTCACCGTCGTCACCATCCTCTTCCTCGGGGCGACGTTCCTCGGGATCGCCTTCCACCGCTTCTGGACGAGCCGCGAAGAGGCCAAGTCGACCATCCTCTATGCCGAGATCATCAAGAAGTTTTTCGCTTGGCTGGCGCTCCGGGCGGTGCAGATGTCCCGTCGGGCGTCGCCAAAGGCCTGGTGGGTTTACGTCAAGGGTTTGCCCGTGTGGCGGGAGCCGGTCCTTGAAAAATGGCTCTATATCTGCTTCTACGGGAGCTTTCTCTACTTAGCCGCGAGCGGCTTTTTCTTCGCGATCTTCATCCCCCGCGGCCTATTCGGCTATCCCCTCGTCGGCCACGTCATGGCCGGCGGCCTATTCGCCGTCTGCCTGACGATCATCGTTCTCTTCAAGGGTCGCGATTTCGTCTCCGTCCCGAAACCGGCGAGCCTGAGCCTGGCACTCCTCGATATCCGCAAGATGGGCATCACCCCGGCCCGGGTCAAGCTCTGGGCTTTTTGGCTCTTCACCGCGGCCGGATTCCTTCTGACGCTATCCGCACTCCTGCCCATGCTGCCGCTGCTGCGCACCGGGTGCCAGAGGTTCATGTTCGAGTTCCATCGCTACAGCGCGCTCGTCTCGGCCATGGCCGCAATGGTCTTCGTCGGCCTCGTGCTCTGCGAACGAAGCCGGACCTA
>JADGNU010000096.1 GCA_017883305.1 Candidatus Aminicenantota bacterium
GACGGCCGAAGGGATCCGCCAGGTACGGCACTGGACGGTGGAGCTCCCGGAATATCGCGAGGTCTGGGACCTCGATTAGGCCCGCCCGGACCGCGGCGCAATTCTAGAATTCCGTCGAAGGGAGCACGTCGACACCCGAGGCCCGGCCGTAGGCGGCCATGATCCGGTCGAGATCCTTGCGCACCTCGGCGGCCAAAGGCGGCGCGGCGTACGCGACCATGCGCCGGGCGACATCCAAATGGGCCTTGTCGACGATCGAAGTCCGTCCCGCCGCCACCCAGGCTTCGTAGGGATCGCGGTCGACGAGCCCGGCCGGGATATGCTCGGTCCGGTACCACCGCCGCGTGTGCGGGTGGGTGAGGAAAGACATCCCGGGCGTGAATCCCTCGAAGGCGCCGAGCGCTACGGGGTCGTCCCGCTGGGCGATCCCGTCGAGCAGACGATACACCATCGCACAGATGCCGTCGTCGATGACGAGCTTCTCGAGGCTCTGGGAGCTCTCGAAATCGAGCATGCCCGGGCCGGACACGACATTGACCCCCGCCAAGGCCGCGAGGACGGCGCCCAGGGCCGTCTCGAAGCCGGCCTGAGGGTCGTTGACCTTGGCGTCGCTCAGGGCCATGTAGGCGTGCGTGGGCAGCTTCAGGTGCTTGCCGATCTGGGCGTAAGCGGCGTCGATCATCATCGTTTCGATCGCGCCCATGGGTGTCGTGCCTTTCCGCATGTCGAAGCTCGACGGCGAGCCGCCGAAGATGACCGGGGCGCCGGGACCGGCGAGCTGGCAGATGACCAGACCCGAAAGGTTCTCGGCGACATGCTGGACGAGGGTCCCGGCGATCGTCGTCAGCGAGGTCGCCCCCGTCATGCCCATCGAGATGAGCTCGGACGGAATGCCCGCCCGGGCCGCGTCGATGAGGCTCTGGGATGTCAGATGGCTCCACTTGAGGGGAGGGGAGGGGCAGGCGTCGAAGATGGCCAAGGGCTTCGACCTGAGCTCGTTCTCTCCGCCGCGGACGGCCGCCAGAAGGTCCTTCATTGGCCGGAACCCTTCGACGCGGAACGTCCCGGTGACGAACGGCTTCCCGGACAGGCAGAGGCCGGCGTAAAGCCGGAAACAATCGGCAACCGGGGCCGGGACGTCGTAAGCGATGAGGCCCGTGCTCTGGAAATGCAGGTGTTCGAGCGTCTCGACGAGCTTGTAGAAGGCGACCAGGTCGGCCGTCGAGGCCTTGCGTTCCTCTTGCGTGGCGTGGTCGAGGAGGGTCACGGCGGCGGAGCCGGGGTCAAAATGGACCTCGTCGCCTCCCACGGTATAGGCCCGGCTGCCCGTGCGGTCGTAGAGGGTGATGACGGAAGGCGTCGTGGCCAACGAGTCCAGGACCAACTTGCGGCCGATCCGGACCAGTCCCGAGGCGCGGTCGACCACGGCCCCGGCGCCCGCGAGCAAGCTCACCGCCTCGGTGTTCTCGACCAGGACGCCGTGGCGTTCGAGCAGGGTCAACCCTTCGTCGATGATCCGTTCGATGAATTCTGTCGAGAGGAGCTCCAGCTTGGGCTTTCGTGTTTCGATCATGTCCGCACCCCTTTGATGCCTTCTCGGTCGTTCGGGATCGCCGCAGGCCGGGGGCTCAGGGCCGCCCGGCAAAGGACTTGGCCAGCTTGACGGCGGCCACGGCGTTCTCGGCATAGCCGTCCGCACCGATCTCCTCGGCCCACTTCCGGTTGGCCGGGGCGCCGCCGACCAGGACCTTGTACTTGTCGCGAAGGCCCCTGTCACGGAGGAGGGCGATGAACCGCCGCTGGTTCATCATGGTCGTCGTCAGCAGGGCCGAGAGGCAGATCATTCCGGCGCCGACCTCTTCGGCCTTGTCGATGAACCGCTCCAGCTTGACGTCGGCCCCCAGGTCGAAGACCTCGAACCCGCCGGCCTGGAGCATGGAGGCGACCAGGTTCTTGCCGATGTCGTGGATGTCGCCCTCGATGGTGCCGATGACCACCTTGCCGCCGATCCGGGCCCCGAGGTTCTGGCGGTTGAGCGCGGGGTCGAGGACGGCCATGGCCGCTTTCATGGCCTCCGCGCTGCTGATGAGCTCGGGCAGAAAATATTCCCCACGCTCCCAGAGCTCTCCGACCTTCTGGATGCCGGGCACATAGCCCTGCTCCACGACTTCGAGCAGGTCGAGCCCCGACCGCACCGCGTCCTCGGCCAGCGCCCGGGCGGCTTCCCGATCCCCGGCGACGATGGCCTCGTTCATCTTGGGATAGATCTCGTTCTTGGTCATATCTTTTCCTCCCCGCGGATGACCCGGACCATGGCCCGGATGGTGTCCGGGTTGGTGCCGCAGCAGCCGCCCACGAATCCGGCGCCGGCGCTGACGATCGCCGGCACGAAACGAACGTAGTCTTCGAGGGTCTGGGAATAGCCGATCGTCCCGTCAGCCAGGGCAACCGGCTGGCCGGCGTTGGCTTGGGCGATAACGGGCAGCGACGTGGCAGTTTTGATGGCTATCACGCAGCCGACCATCTGTTCGCTGGTCAAGGTGCAGTTGGCCCCCACGGCGGCCGCGCCCGCCTTCTCCAATTCCGCGACCGACCGGGCGACGGAGTCTCCCATGAGGGTGAAATAGCCCCTGGGGAAGGAGTTGAACGTCAGGGTAACGAAGACCGGGAGCGGCGAAACGCTGCGCGCGCCGCGGATGGCCGCGAGGGCTTCGCGCAGGTCGTATTGCGTTTCGATGATGAAGACGTCGACACCGCCGTCGGCGAGACCTCGGGCCTGCTCGGCATAAGCCGCAACGAGATCGGCCTCGGTCGCGGGCCCCTGGGGCGTCAGGAACTTGCCGGTCGGGCCCATGCTGCCGGCGACATAGCGGCCGGCCGGCGCGGCCTCGCGGGCCAGGCGGGCGGCCGCCCGGTTCAGCTCTAAGGCCCGGCCGTCGAGGCCGTGGGCCGCGAGCTTGAGGGGCGTCCCGCCGAAGCTGTTGGTCGATACGATGTCGGCGCCGGCTTCGTAATAGGCGGCGTAGACCTCTCTCACGGCGTCGGGCCTTTCCGCGTTCCAGAGCTCCGGCGGCACGCCGGGGCCGAGGCCGCGGGCCATGAGCTCGGTGCCCATGGCCCCGTCGAAAAGGACGGTCCGCGTCTTGACGAGATCGAGGAGCGATGCGGTCATTTTTCCACCTTCGGATAGCGGCCGAATTCGAGGGCCTGGACGAACTCGTCCTGGAAATCGAGCCGGGTGGCCAGGGACACATGGGAGATCTTCGCCGCCAGGGTCTCGGCAACCGTCCGGGCCGGCCGGGAGACGAGGAGGAGGCGGGCGCCGGCGAGCGAAGCGTTGCCGATGAAGGCGATCTTGTCGGCGGGCACGTCCGGCAGGAGCCCCAGGGACACGGCGTTGCCGATGTCGAGCGAGCTGCCGAAGGCCCCGGCGACGAGGACGCGGTCGAGGTCGGCGACTTTCAGCCGGAATTCGCGGAGCATGAGCTGGACGCCGCTCCGGACCGCGGCCACGGCCAGCTGGACGTCCCGGACGTCCTGCTGGGTCAGCGCCAGCCGCTCCGTCAGCCGGATGCGCTTCTCCGGCCCGACGATGCGGCCGTCGTGGCCGACGAGGCCGCGGGCCAAGGCGCCGGCGAGAATATCGATGAGTCCCGACCCGCAGACCCCCTGCGGCGGCAGGTCCTCGATCGTCCTGAGCTTGAAGCCGTTATCCCACGCGGCCCGCTGGATGGCGCCGGGGACCGCGAGCATGCCGCAGCTGATGTTCATGCCCTCGAAGGCCGGGCCGGCCGCCGTCGACGTGGCGACGAATTCGGAGTTCTTTTTGAGGACGATCTCGCCGTTCGTCCCGAGGTCGATGAACAGCCCCGAGCCCGGCGCCGCGGCGAATTCCGAGGCCACGAGCCCGGCGGTGATGTCGCCGCCGACGAAGCTCTTGATGTTGGGCGAGATGTACACGCGCGCCTGCGGATGGAGCGCGAAGCCGATCTCGCCGGCGGCCAGGGGCGGCAAGACCGAGAAGACGGCGTGGAAAGGGGCCAGGGCCAGCGAATCCACGGCGACGCCGCAAAGGATGTGGTTCATGGCCGAGTTGCCGGCGACGACCGCGTCATAGATGCGGTGCCGCGGGACGCCGCTCCGCCGGCACATCGTCCCGGCGAGGTCGTTGATGAGCTGGACGGCCGCGTTTCTCAGGCGGCGGAGGTTGTCGGGATTCTCGAAAGCGAAGGTGATCCGGGAGACGACATCTGCGCCATAGGCGCTCTGGGCGTTGACGGCCGATTCCCGGTCGACGATCCGGCCCGTGCGCAGGTCAACGAGCTCGGCCGCGATCGCGGTCGTGCCCAGATCGACGGCCAGCCCGAAGGCCTCCCGGCCGGCCTCTTCGGGCTCGATGTCGAGGACCTCCAGGTCGTCGTAAAGGACGGCCGAGATTGGCCGCGACGGGCCGATGGTCGTCCCGCCGAGCTTGGACAGGGCGGCCAGGGACAGGACGAGGCCGGGGGACTTGAGCTGGGCCCGGAGCGTGTCGGCCACGGCGGTCGGGGCAAAGAGAGACGGCTTCTCTAGAACGAGGGCGAGCTTCTTGACGGCCGGGTCGACGTAGGCGGCCGACGGCAACCCGGTGTCGAGGACGGCGATCCTCTCGAGCCGGGACCCCGGCAGCGTCTCCACCGTGACATCGCTGCGCACGGCATAGAGGCAGGCGAGTCGATGGTCCGGACCCAGGCCGCGGGCTTCCAGGAGCGAGGCCTCGAGCGCCGCGGGGAAGGGGAGGGGCCCGCTGAGAATGCGGACGGCACACTTGCCACAGACCCCCCGCCCGTGGCAGTAGAGGCTCATCGGGATGCCGGTCCGGACGAGGACATCGGCCAGGATCTCTCCGGCCTTGGCCCGGACCTTGGTCCCTTCGGGCAGGATCTCGACGGTGAATGACGTCTCGGTCATCGGCGGCGCTTCAACCTCCGCGGCCCCATCTTAAACGAAAACCGGCTCAGGGGAAATCTTTTTTATCGCGGCGGGGCCGCGGCCCGGCGTCCGCGGCCCTTCCAGATCGCGTAGACGGGAATGCCGGCGGCCAGGAGCCCTGCCCCGGCCAGGGATTTCAGAGGCTGCCCGGCGGCGATGCTGGCGAAGACGGCGAGGGACATGACAATGAAGATGAGCGGCACGACCGGATAGCCCCAGGTCCTGTACGGCCGGGCCACATCGGGCGCCCGTCGCCGCAGGACGAAGACGGCGATGCCGGTCGCGGCGAAAAAGAGGAGCAGCGCGAAGACCATGTACTCGTAGAGCGATTCGTAGGTCCCGGAGAGGCAAAGAATGGCCGACCAAGCCGCCTGTCCCCAGAGCGCCCCTGTAGGCACCCGGCTTCTCGGTCCGAGACGTCCCATGGCCCGGAAGAAATGACCGTCGCGGGCCATGGCATAGAACACCCGCGGGCCGAAGAGGAGATTGGCGTTGAGGCAGCCGAAGATCGATACCGTGACCAGGGCCGAGAACAGGGCCGCGCCGCCGCCCCCGAACAGGGCCGAAGCGGCCAGCTCGCCGACGCGGACGACGCCGCTCAGCCGCTCGAGCGGCAGGGCCAGGAGATAAACCAGGTTCACGAGGACATAGATCGCCGTGACCGCCAGGACGCCGAGGGTCAGGCCGCGCGGGATCGTTCTTTCCGGATCGCGGATCTCTTCGGCCGTGCAGTTGACCGAGTACCAGCCGTCGTAGGTCCAGAAGACGGCGACGAGGGCCAGGCCGAGGGGCTTGAGGACATCGGGAAAGGACGGTCCGGACGGGAACAGCGGATGGAAGTTGGCCCCGCCCGCCTTGGTGCCGAAAAGAACTCCCAGCCCGACGAGGGCGGCGACCGTGCCGAGGCGGAAGACGGTCAAAAGGTTTTGGACGACCGCGCCCGACCGGATGCCGAAGGAATTGACGAAGGTCAGGAGTAGGATCGAGGCGGCCGCGACGATCTGGCCGGCGGAGAGGCTGTAGGTGAGGCCCAAGACGTCGAGCCGTAGAAGAACGTGACCCGTCGACAGGACCGGCACGAACGAGCCCATGAATTCGGCGAAAGCGACGGCCAGGGCGGCCAGGCCGCCGCACATGATGAACCCGAAAAAAGCCCATCCAAAGAGGAAAGCCGCCCCGGGCCCGTAAGCCTCCCGGATATAGACGTATTGGCCACCGGCCTGGGGATACATGGCCCCGAGCTCGGCGAACGACAGGGCCCCGCAGAGAGTGATCAGTCCTCCGGCCAGCCAGACGGTCAGGAGGAGGCCGGGGGAGGGGAGCCCGGCCGCGATGATGCCTGGGGTCATGTAGATGCCCGAGCCGACGACCGCTCCGATGACCAGAAAGGTCGTGTCGATGAGGCCGAGCCTCCGCAGGAACCCTGGCTCAGATGGGCTTTGAGGTCGCATGGACAGCGGCCCCATTCTATGCGAAATCCCCCAGGCCGCCAACTGCTAATATCTTTTGATCCCCATCGCGATATCCCAATTCCCAAGTCCTAGTATCCTATTTATTTTCATCATGTTGCCAAATGAACCTGTATCTCGTTTATTATCTATTATTTACGATTATATTTAGCCACTTCTGGCTTTTCCTGCAAGCAGAAGAAAGAGGAAGCACCTAAGCACGTCCAATAACATGCACCTCGATTCCGGTTTTGAATCGATTCCCGCTCGTGCCATTAACTCCAGCTAATCATTTCGGGGCAGGGGAGATTCCCTTCGATAGGAGCCTCATCTTTTCGAACGTCGAAAATTCACTGACATCGGGCACGCGCCCCGTAGCTTCTTTCGGAGCCCGCTTTATTCGTTTATGCCAGGAAACCCGGTTGTCAGATGGACAATCGTTGACTGCGGCCTGGAGTCTTTGTTCAGCTTCGTTGTCAATCATCTCTCATCGAACCGTCTAGGCCCATACGCAATTCACGTTCGTAGTCTGAGCGCGCTTCCTTTCATGAGATCATATAGGCCAAAGCCATATCTATAAAGTGCTATTTATAAATAAATTAACAGAATTGTCGGCACGCCGACATTGCCCGGTGTCAAGCCATCTTCGCGATAAAATTATATTAACAATATTCCTTCCAAATAGTGTTGCTTTTTATCCAGGCATGGGCTATAAGAACCTCTTAGGTTGCTGATGCGATCCACGAGGGAGAGAGGCTCTTGATTATCGCCATCACGAATCAGAAAGGCGGCGTCGGAAAAACGACGACGTCGATCAACGTTGCGGCGGCCATCGCCTTGATGGGGAAGAAGGTCCTGCTTATCGATATGGACCCGCAGGCCCACAGCACCATTTCGACGGTCGCCAATCCCGGAAAGTATGAAAAGTCCCTGTTCGACGTCCTCATGAACAAGAATGAGAAGATCGAGGACATCATTGCCCATTCGAATATCCCCGGACTTGACGTCAGTATCACCAAGATCTCGATGGCCAAGCTTGAACCCTCCCTGGGTGGTGAGTTCGATGCCCATTATCGCCTTAAGGATGCGCTCGAGCAGGTTCGAGGGCGGTATAATTATATCCTCATCGACACGCCGCCGACTCTGGGGCTGATCACACTTAATGCTCTCGTCGCCGCCAACTTCATTCTCATTCCTATTCAGTCCTCCTATCTCTGCCTCGAGGGAACAGACGACCTTCTGGAGACGATCGAAAAGGTCAAGAGGATCGCCAACCCGCATCTCAAGGTCCTAGGTGTGGTCATCACGCTCTACGACAAGCGAACCAACCTGGCCCGAGACGTCGTCCAGAGGATCCGCACCGTCTTCGGGAGCAAGCTCTTCAAAACGTTCATCTCCAAGAGCGTCAAACTCGAGGAAAGCCCGGCCTACAAGGAATCAATCTTCACTTACGCCCCCAGTTCGATCGGGGCGGAGCAATATCGGAAAGTCGCCGAGGAGTTGATGAGCCGTGCAAAAAGCTAAGAAATCAGGTCTGCCGGTATCCGTCGCCATGAAACACGACGGCCATTTCGTCGATCTCATCTCGTCCAGGTCACTCGGGCCCCGGATACGCATGATCCCCCTGGAGAAGATCGACCCGAACCCCCATCAAGCCCGCTGCGAACTGGGCAATATCGAGGAGCTTCAGGATTCGATCCGGAGCAAGGGTATCCTCGAGCCCATCCTGGTCCGGGCCAAGGGCAGCCGCTTCGAGATCATCGCCGGCGAGCGGCGGTACATGGCATCAAAAAACCTCGGCTTGAAGGAGCTGCCTTGCATCGACATGGACGTCGAGGACAACGAAGCCATGGAGATCGCCCTGATCGAAAACCTCCAACGCAAGGACCTCGACATTTTCGAAGAGGCCGACGGTCTCCAGGCCCTGGCCGACATCCACAGCTACAATCACGAGCAGATATCAGCCAAGATCGGCAAAGCACGGTCGACGATCACAGAGATCCTGTCAATCTCCCGAATCCCACGGAAGGCCCGCGACATCATCAACGAGGCCGGGGGCTTCGGCCGGTCGACACTTGTCGAGATCGCCAAGCTCAAGACCGAAGACGACATGATCAGGTTCGCTCACGACATCGCCGAGCGGCGATTGACCCGCGAGGATACTCGGGACCTGGCCAAATATCTCAAAGGCAAGACCAAGAAGCTCAAATACTACGTCTACAATTTCGTCCCTGAAGATACCGACAGATTCCGGCTGCGCCTTGAGTTCAAGAAGCAATCGATCTCCAAGCAGGAGATCATCGCTGTGCTGGAAGAGATCATCGATCAGATCCGGAAAAAAGAAGAGACGCCAGCCCTCAAGGGCTAGTTGACAACCCCCTCGAAGCCGTTCTTTTCAAGGCCCCCTTTCGCCTCCCGATATTAGTTTACATAATAAACGTTATGCGACTCATTCTTAGGAGTTTCGCTATCAGGTTTATTATCACTGCGTTGGAATTACCCACACGCTGTGGATATTCCCCCCGCACAAGACCTGGGCATTTGTGGAAATGTCCCTCAGGCACTCTGATCTTCGTTCTTGGGCCTGTCCGGCCGCTCATTCTTCCTCATAATGCCAACTCATTGGCTATACAAGCCCTTCCCCAAAGCCTCGGATTTTTGGCTGCCTTTGCCGGGTCCAAGCCGATGGGAGCATATAGGACATCCCTCGGCCGCAGTGTCGCTGTGGAGCTAAGGCGCCGGGACCGCCCAAAGGCCCGTCTGGTCGTGGATTTATGTCTACTGCCGTCTCCCCCGCCGCCATTAAACCAGAGACAGCGGCTTCTTTATTGATCAAATAGCTGAATGACCGGGATTGGGTAAGGCTATCCCCCATATCGCTGATTTGTCAGGTTTACGGCCGCGCTTATCGGCTCCTGCTGTGATAAATAACGCGTATGCAGATATCTTGTTGATAATATTATAGATGCATTCATATAGTGTTTA
>JADGNU010000097.1 GCA_017883305.1 Candidatus Aminicenantota bacterium
AGGAGGACGACGACGGCGATCTTCAGGACGTTCGATTTCATGCGTGGGGCTCATCTTACCATGAAGCCCCGGGTGCCTCAACCGGACGCGGGCGGGAATTCGCGGACGAAATCGGGGACATGATCCATTTCTCCGGAAATGGTATCGTGTCCCCGATTTCGGTATGATGGACTTGAATTCCGTCTCGGTTTTATTTAAGATAGTTGTCCCTGCTGGGAAGTCGTCCAACGGCAGGACTCATGACTCTGGATCATGCAATCAAGGTTCGAATCCTTGCTTCCCAGCCATCTCCCCTTCTCCCCTATTGATCCTGAGATTTCAGAGACTTGCGATAAGCGGCTTTACTTTTTGTCCGGCACTGTCCCCCTAAGCACATCGAGCTTCTTCTGCAAAGCCGGTTTGGACGGTGGGTCGGCCAGCTCGACGGCCTTCTCCGCGGCCTTGATGGACTCGGGCTTGTTTCCCATCTTCGCATAAACGTCGCTCAGCGTCGTCCACAAATAATAGGTCCGAGGCTCGAGCTCGACGGTCCTCTTGGCCGCCGCCAAGGCGCTGTCCAGATTCGTCCCCTGCCGCAGCCAGAATGTCGCATAACTCCTGATATCCTGGGCTGTCAAGCCGGCGCCGTCTTTTTCGAGCCAAGCCGGCCCGTAGACCTCCAGGGCCTTGGCCTCCCGGCCCGCCGCGCAATAAGCATAGGCGACACGCCGGATATAATACGGGTCACCCGGCCTGAGCCTGGCGGCGGTCTCGGCCATGGCCGCGGCGCTCTCCAGATTCTCGTTCTTCCCCACCCAGTAATCCACGTAGGCGGCGAGGTTGGACGCCAGGCTTTCGACCCGGTCCTGCATAAACGTTCTGCCGTAGGCGGCCTCGGCCTTGTCCTTTTCGCCCGCCAGGTCGTAGGCCCGGGCGATCATTTGGCTGATTCTCGGGTCGAGAATGGCGGCTGACAGATCCCTTAGACGCTCGGCCAATTCGACGGCTTTCTCGGCTGGGCCCCTGTCACGGATCACCCGCGCCAGCCACATGGCGGCGGGCTCCGGGTCTTCGGGAAAACGGCCCGTGTACTCGGAGAAGAACTTGTCAGCTTCTTCCCTCGGCGCGCCGCTGGCGTAATATTTGCCCATCCCCATGTACGCGACCTTGACGAGCCGGCTCTTAGGATACTGCGCGATAAAGGCCCTGACAGGGGCCGTGTCCGGATTGCGGCCCCTGAGGTTCGCCATCGCCAGAAAGAGCCGGGCGAACTCGGTAAATGGCGCCGTTACCCACGAATCTTCATCGGTGTACGAACCGGCTTTGCCCTCGGGGTCAAGGGCGATGATCTCTTTGTATTTTTCCTGGGCCTTGGCCGCATCGCGGTCTTCCCATTTTCGGGCGAGGCCGAAAACGGCGGCCGCGTCTTTGGGGTCTGCGGCATAGGCCGCCTGGAGGGCTTTGAACGTTCCCTCGCCTTTTAAGATCTTCTCGAGCTTGGTCTGGTAATTCTCGGGCGGCGGGCTGTAGCCGACGAACCAATCGACCTCGGCGCCTTGTCCGTCCAAAACGAGCGTCGTCGGCGTGCTTCCGATCGCGAACCGCTTGAAGATCGCGTCTCCCGCCGGCTCGCCGCTGTCGGCTAAAACGAGGATGAAATTCTTGTCGAGGAAAGGATGAAACCCTGCGTTATGGTAGAACTGCTGACCCAGCAGTCTACAGCTGCTTCAGCCACCGCTGTAGAAATCAACGAGGACGAGCTTGTTCTCCTTCTGGGCTTTGGCCATGGCCTGCTCAAGCGTGCCTTTGAACCAGTTCTGGGCCGAAGCAGCGGAGACGAGGACGAGGAGGAACGAAAGGGCGATAGCTTTTTTCATATCTGCCTCCCGATTTCACTATAACATCGCCCGCGACGGCCGGTCAAACACGGGGTTCTGCGCTTTCAGTCTATTTGGGCACGGCACAGACAAATGGCGGGCAAACAAGGAGCAGTCCGGCGTGATCCTGAGGGCAATCGGCGACCGGCTCAACGATGCCCGACCCGCCGCCGCCAAGCTCCATCTTGACGACGGCGGGCTGGATTTCTGGAAGATCCGCTAGCCCCCTAGAACCACTTGGAGATGGTGAAGTCGTGCGCGTGGAGGCCGCCGGCGGCGTCCGTGGTGCCGGTCGTGATCACGACGGCGGTGCCGCTGTTCACTGTCATCAGCTGCGCCTGGGTCATGTCGAAGGTGTGCGTGTGACTTAAGGTCGACGAGGTCGTCTCCGTGAGCCCGAGCGCGGGCGGAGTTTGGACATCGACCTTGTCGATCACTACCGTGTGCGAATGGGCATTGACGGTCGCCGACGTGAAGGTGTGGGAAGTCACCGACGGGGTCGTTGAGCTGCCACAGCCGGTCACCCCAACCATGAGCAAGGCCAGAAGGGCCGCGCCCGAGATCACAGCAAGGATTCCTTTTGTCGACATCTGCATTTCTCCTTTTCGTACTGAGTTTCCGAGATTCTATTATTCAAGAATCGTGCCAAGAGCGGTCAGGGAGAAAGCCGAGGGGAAAGCGCACAGAGGATGCAAGAACACGGGGAGTCCTGAAAGCCGGGACATCAAGAGGGAAAGAAGGACTCGCGGGCTCAGCGAAGGACGGGCGCCTTATAGGGTCGGCGCGGCCTCTTGGCCAGGAGGAGATTATCGATCTGCGTTTTCCAGCGATAGCCGAAGTGGAAGGGCAGGGGCTCAACCCCCGACTCGCTATCCTCGTAGGCCTTTCGCAGGTCCGGCTGCTCCACGTTGGTGAAGTCCTTGACCGGGGTCGCGTACCGGCCGAACAGCCTGACCTGCCATCCGCCGTCCTTGAAAAACCGGTAAGGGACGGCCGTATCGTCCTCGAGGACGAAGAGGCTTCGGTCGAGGATGAACCGCCGCACGATCGAGAATTCGTTCCAGTGGAGCAGATAGGACCCCGACTTGACGAAGGTCGTCATCCGCTCGAGCCTGGCCAGGAAGCGATAGAGGGATGAATCCGGCTGGAAAGACTTGTTCCCGAGGTCGCAGGAGAAATAGTAGACGTTCCGCGGGGTGGGATCGCCGGACTTCAGGTAGACGATCTTCGCGCCGTACGGCCGGTGGGGACGAACAGCCAGCTTCTCATACGGGGTCTCGATCCAGTCTCCCGCCGCGTTGGGCGCAAGCCGCCGGACTTCGACCACGGAGTATCCTCCCCTCCCGAGGAAAAAGGCGACGACCGGCAGGGCCCCGTCGACCCGGCCGCGGGAGTAGATGTCGTTCATCTCTCTGGTGATAAAGTAGCCGCGCTTGAGAAATCCCGAGGCGAGCTCTCCAAGGTCGGCAAAGAACGAGTCCCGCCAGCCCGCCGCGGATCGGTCGAGACCGGGCAGGTTGCCGACCGGCTCGAGACCGACGAGGACGGTCTCGGTGGCTTCCGGAAAAAGAGAATAAGCTGTGACGAAATCGGGCCCGCCGAACGCATAGAACAACGTCCCGGTGGCTCTTCGCGTTTCCCGGAGGTCTTTTTCGGCCCAGGTCTTCATGGGCTCGAGGACGGTGGTATCGAAATCCGTCCAGTCCTTGCCGACCGTCTTGGAGAAGGCTTGCCAGGGGGCCTCGACTTGCCAGGCCGCTGGTGCGGCCGCCGAATCCGGCAGGCCGGCGATTTGGGAGATCAGGAGATCCAGAGCGGGGTCGGGCCGGCCAGGAGCTTCGGCCGGCCGCGCTTCGGATGTCAGCGAAGCGGCCGGAGAACCCACGGGAGCGTCGCTTCCCCGGCAACCCGGAAAGGCGATGGTTATGAAAAGGAGGAGGGTGACCGCTCCCCCGATCGAAGCCCGTTCTCCGTGCCGCGTGCCCATGGGTAATGGGCTATTATCCCCGTTTTACGGCCAAAAAGAAAGAGCGCCTCAGGCGTGGGCGGCCGTCCGCCTTTGGACGAACCGGGCGTTCAGACAATCGCTGCACAGCCGATTGAACTCGGCCGTGCGCCGGCGGGGAAACCCCGTACCCCCGGAATTCAGGACCTCGCGGACGTCCTCGAGACAGCTTTTCGGGTCGATCATCGATGTCGAGCAGATCTCGAAAAGCCGGACGACTTCCTCGCCTGAATCGGCCCAGTACCACTTTTCGCATTCGGGGCACTCCATCAGCCTTCGCGAAGCTAACGGGCCCCCTTGTCCCACTCCCGGTTGGCCGACGGGAGTCACATTCCGGTTCCAGCAGAACGGGCATCTTCCATCCACGGCACCCTCCTCCCTATTTGGCGGCGGAAACTTTTGGGACGGCGGCTTTTCTCCCCAGGAAGAATCCCAAGGCCAGGGACAACAGGATCAAGATCCTCATGCGGTTCGTGTTCATGGCTCCATTTCCTTTGGCCTGGATAGCAACGGCGGACGTCCTTGGGATTACAAGAAACGTGCCATTTCAGCCATCAGAAGACTGGGCCGGCGGGCCTCAATCAAAGTCAGGGGAATGTCTTCGCCAGAGCCGCGGCGCGAGGTCCTTGAATCCGGGCCGGCGAGAATACGTCCTGTGAGGCGGGAATGGTTCTCTGGGGCGCCTAAAGAGGCCGCTGCAGGACCTTTCGGATGACAAGCGCGATCTCCCTCAAGGAAAACGGCTTCCAGACAAAGGCCCTGATGCCCAGGGCCGCGGCCTGTTCCTCGCTCAGCCCTTCGCTGAAGCCGGTACACAGGATGATGGGCATAGCCGGCCGGATTTTGAGAATGGCCGAGGCCAATTCTCCCCCCGTCATATGGGGCATGGTCTGGTCCAAGATGACCAGATCGAAGGCGTCCGGGTCCTTGCGGAACGCTTCCAGGGCCTCGACGGGGTCGTTCCTGGCCGAGACCCGGTAGCCCAGATGGCCGAGGAGCCTGGTCATGGCCTTGGATTGGAGGATCTCGTCATCGATGAAGAAGACCCGCTCCGTCCCTTTGGGCACATCGACCCCGTTTTCCGGCCCGGCGCCGACCGGGTCGGTGATCCGCGGCAGCAGGATCGTGAATTCCGCGCCCTTACCGGCTTCGCTCGACACGGTTATGGCCCCGTCGTGGGACTCGACGATGCCGTGGACGACGCTCAGCCCCAGGCCGGACCCTTCTCCCGACTTCTTGGTCGTGAAGAACGGCTCGAAGATCCGGTCCCGGACGGCCGGAGGGATGCCCGGTCCCGTGTCGCGGGCCGTAAGTCGAAGATAGGCGCCGGGCTTGAGGCCGATGAACCGCGAAGCCTCTTCGGCATCGAGCGTGACCTCTGCCAGCCGGACCTCGAACATGCCACAGCGGTCGCGCATGGCATAGGCGGCGTTGCTCCCGAGGTTCATCAGGATCTGCTCGATCTGCGTCGAGTCGGCCAGTGCAAAGGCGGACGGGACTTCGAGCGACTCGGAAATGGTGATCGTCTTGGGCATCGAGATGCGTAGGAGCTTCAGCGATTCCTTGACGACGGCGGCGATGTCGACCGGCCGCCGGTCCTGGTCTTTGTTGCGGCCGAACGCCAGGATCTGACCGACCATGTCCCGGCCCCGGCGCGCGGCTTCCAGGATCTGCGCCAGGCGCCGGTTCTCGGGGCTGTCTTTCTTCGCCGCGGCCAGCATCAGCTCGGTATTGATCTGGATCGGCAGGAGGATGTTGTTGAAATCATGGGCGATTCCGCCGGCGAGCGTTCCCAGGGACTCCATCTTCTGCCACTGACGGAGCCGGCCTTCGACCAGCGCCTCGCGGCTGACGTCCCTTTCGACGGCGACGGCCTCGATAAAACGGCCCGCGGCGTCGCGGATGGGATAGACGGTCAGCGCCAGCTCGCGGACCAGATCCCCGGCCGCGCCGGTCGCCAGGTTCCAGCTCCACGGACGGCCCGAGCCGAGCGCCTCGCACAGGCGGTCCCGTTGTTCCGCGTCATCGATCCGGAGGATGTCCGCAAGCGGCCGCCCGGCCATCTCTGCGGCGCTAAGCCCATGGTGGGCGGAGAAGGCGCGGTTGGCGAAGAGGATGCTGCCCTGGGTGTCCAGGATCGCCAGGCCCTCGGCGATCTGTTCGACGGCCAAGGCCAAGCGCATGGCCTCGTTCAGCGAACCCTTGAGCCCGGAGGCGATCCCTCTGAACTCCGTTACGCTGCTCAACAGTCTCTCTCGTGGACGCGAGCGTCCTTCATCAGCTGCTTCAACACGGAGACGACGCCGGACGTGCTCTCGTCAAGGACGCTGATATAGGTCGGCAGGACCCTGTGGGCCAGGGAGATCGTCTCCTCGCTCTCGTCGCCGAGGACGAGCAGGACCCGGGCATCCTTGAGGAAGTCCCGGAGCGAGATGATCCTTCTCAAGTCTTCATGGGAGGGTCCGAGGACAAGCACCGCACAAAAGGGGTCCCGGGGCTTCCTGAGCCGCTCGGCCAAGGCCAAAGAGCCGTTCAGGACCTCGATTTTGTCCTGCGGGACGAGCGGAGTGACGTCTTCCAGGAACCGACCGCTCGTGCCGCCATTTTCGGCTATCAGGACAAACAAGTTCACAACGCACTCCCGCAGCTCTGAAGTGACGATCCGGCCTCAATAAACCAAGATTCGTGCCAATCCAGGGCATCGCCAAAATGGGGTCGATAAGAGGAGGGATGGTCGTCCCGGAACCTAGGGCGGGGCGCTCCGAACGAGCGTCCCGGCTCATCCGGAAGGTTTGAGCCCGTATTTCTTCAGGAGGGTATAAAGGCGCGACCGGGACAGCCCGGAGATCCGGCAGGCTTCGCCGACCTCGCCGTTCGTCCTGCGCAACAGGGAGGACAGGTAATTCTTCTCGATCCTAGTCAGCTCGGCCTCCCGAAAATCCTTGAGATTCAAGGCCGGGCCCGCAGCGGCCGGTCCCGTTTCGGGGCTGGGTGTCGGAGCCCTCTTCTGCAGGACGGCGGCCCGGGCCAGATGGATGCGGATGTGGTCCGGCAGATGCTTCGGGAACAGGACCGGCTCTTCCTTGGCGCTGATAATGGCCTTTTCCAAGGCTTGGATGAGCTCGCGGATGTTCCCCGGCCAATCGTAATTCAGCAGGACCTCGAGAAAATCGGGGGAATAGGCCTTCATAGGGATATCGTACTGTTCGCAAAAGCGGACCAGGTAATGGAGCATGAGATCCTTGATGTCTTCTTTCATCTCCCGCAAAGGAGGCAGCTCGAGGGCGAGGGTCCGGAGACGGAACAGCAGGTCCTCGCGGAAGCCGCCGGCGCGGATGAGGTCTTCGAGATGCCTGTTCGTGGCCGCTACGAGCCGGAAATCGCTGGAGACCTCCTGGCCGCCGCCGACCGGACGGAACCTCTTCTCCTGGAGGACGCGAAGAAAAGCCCGCTGGATGGAAACGGACAGCTCCCCGATCTCGTCGAGGAAGAGGGTTCCCCCGTCGGCCTGGCGGACGAGCCCGTCGCGGGGCTTGTCGGCGCCCGTGAAGGCGCCGCGGACATGGCCGAAAAGCGTGCTCTCGACAAGCGTCTCCGGCAGCGCGGCGCAGTCGACGACGACGAAATTCCGGCCGGACCGGGCGCTGTTCCGATGGATGGCCCAGGCGAAGAGCTCCTTTCCGGTGCCCGTTTCCCCGGTGATCAGGACGTTGGCCTCGCTCGAAGCCGCCTGGGCCAGCGTATCGAGACAGGCCCTGAGCTTGGGGCTCGCGCCGACGATGCCCTCAACCTTAAGGGCGACAGGCTGGGAGGCGGTCCGCTTCTTGTCCCTATATTGGAGGGCCCTTTCGACGCAGAGCATGACGGGCTTGACCGAAAGCGGCTTCTCGATGTAGTCCCAGGCGCCCTTCTTGATGGCCAGCTCGGCGCCGTCGGGGTCCCCGAATCCGGTGACGATGATGACCTCCGGGGCGGAGGAAGAGGCGCGGATCTCTGGCAGGAGGTCCAGGCCGGAGCCATCCGGCATTCTGACGTCGGAAAAGACGAGGTCGAAGGCCTCCTCCTTGAGCTTCTCCCGGGCGGAGCCGACGGAGCCGGCCTCGGAGGCCTCGTGGCCCATCTTCTTGATGATCCGGGCAAGGGACTCCCTTGCGAGGGAGTCGTCATCGACGATCAGGATCTTGGCCATATTACGGCGGGCTTCAAAGAATTATAATCGAGCGCCCAGCGGCCTGTCAAATAGGGGGAGGCCGCAGGCCCCAGGACCCGCGGCCTCCCCAACGAAATTGCCGGCCTAGAGGAGCCTAACGTCGGCCCCCGCCCGCGGCGGTGTCGATGACCCGCCCTTCGGACCTGTAAAACACGAACCCGAGAGACTTCATGTAGTCGCGGACGGCGTTGTACTCGAAGATGGGAGGATCGGGGTCATACCTCGTGAGCTGGCCGCCCGTCAGGCCGTTGAAGAAGTTGAAGACCTGGTCGGTCAATCCGACGACACAGTAGTCACGGCCTAATTCGGCTACGGACACTCCGCCGATCTTGATCGACGACCGATCGACCCGGAAGCCGGCGGGCTTGCTCGAATCGTAGCGGAAGGTCAGGCCCGAGGGCTGGAGACAGACGGACTGCTCAGTTTCGACGCTCGCGACCGAATACTCCAGGCCGCCGATGAGCACGTCGAGCGGCACTATCGTGGCAACGACCTTGAAACCGAGCCCGGAGATCTCGTCGTAGCCGTAGGGCACGGCCCGCAGGATGTCGTTCCCGACGACCTTGCCCGCGGGGATTCCGAATTCCGTGTACCCCATAGCGTCAAGGACGCAGTCGACCGGAGGGACGGTCGGAGATGCCAGGAGGGCCCTCTTCATCGCGTCCGAAACGAGAATGCCGAGCGGCGCATCACGGAATGGACCGACGGCAGGCCAGTCGTGCGAGATGTCCCGGAGGGCATAGGCGACAGGATCGGTATAGACATGACCGAAGCGAGCTTCGATCCCCTGGCGGAGCACGTTCAGCTGGGCTTCGATGGTGCGATCGGGCTTGACGGTCTTGTCGACTTCCTGAGTCCGCCAGTTGAGGAATTTGACCCCGCCGGCATCCACTTTCACCTGGAGCTCGCCCAGATACCGGCCGTGGCTTCCGGCTTGGACGATGATCTTCCCATTACGGAGGATGGCTTTCTTGAACAGGTCGTGGCTGTGGCCGCCGACGATGATGTCGATGCCCGCGACCTTGGAAAGCTCATTGACATCGAACGAGGTCCCTTCATGGGACAGGCAGATGACGACCAGGCAGCCGGATGCCTTGAGGGACGCGGCCTGTGTGGCCGCGACCTCGAGGGGGTGCCCGGAAAAGCGTGCGGCGATGTCGGGGCTGTAGTTGATGGGATCCTCATCCCCCAGGCCGAAGATGCCGACTTTGACCCCATCGATCGTCCGGACGATCGACTCCTTGACGATCCCGGCGAGAATATTGGTGGGATCAGTGGCATCGTGAGGATTGACGAAGGCAAAGTTCGCGCAGAGGAGAGGCAGCTGCAC
>JADGNU010000314.1 GCA_017883305.1 Candidatus Aminicenantota bacterium
CTAGGGTACATGCACGCAAATTGCGGCAACTGCCACAATCCTTCCGGCCCGCTCGAATCCCGCGGCCTGATCCTCAGATACAGCGTCAAGCCCGGCGCGGCCGGTGAAACGGCAATCATCGCGGGCCTTGGGCATCCCAGCCGTTTCCCGGTACCCGATACCGCGCCCGGCACGAGCTTTTTCATCCGGCCCGGCGACCCCTGGCACAGCGCCGTCGTCTACCGGATGGGCACAAGGAATCCGCTTCGGCAGATGCCGCCCTTGGGCACGGAAATCGCGGATGAAGACGCCTTGAAACTCATCAGCCAGTGGATCGAAAAAGACCTTGTCCTTAAGGAGGAGAAATGAAAAACCGTCTATCTCTGCTTGCCATTGTCGGGATCGCGTCCTTGACTTCTCTTGCGGCCGCCCCCGTCATGGGACAGAATGCCCCGCCCCCGGGAGATGTCACGCGGGGCGAATACCTGGTCAAAGGCATGGGATGCGGCGACTGCCATACCCCGATGAAGATGGGGCCGGCGGGACCTGAAGCCGACAACTCGCGCACCTTATCGGGACATCCTCAGTCCCTGGTCATGCCCCCCGTCCCCGAACTTCCCAAGGGCCCATGGCTGGGGGTCGTTTCTGCGACCTTCACATCGTGGGCCGGTCCTTGGGGCGTCAGCTTCACGGCCAACCTCACTCCGGACAGGGAAACGGGCCTCGGAGCCTGGAAGGCCCAGACCTTTGTCGACACGATCCGCTCGGGCCGGGTCATGGCTAAAGGCCGCCAGCTCCTGCCGCCCATGCCTTTCCCGGCGATGCAGAACTTGACGGACGCCGACCTCGCCTCCATCTTCGCGTATCTCCAGACGATCCCGAAGATCGCCAACCGGGTCCCTGACCCCATTCCGCCCAAGGACGCGCCTGTCCGCTAGCGCCGAGCTTTGAGCCACATGCCAAGCCTTCAGGCCCGCTTGTGGCTGTGGACGAAGTCGCCGATGCGGCGCATCCGCTCGACCTCAGCCCCGTTCATCGGCCCGCTGTCGAGGACGGCCAGGTTCTCGCGCATTTGCTCGACCGTCTTCGCCCCGGTCATGCAGACGTCGACCGCCGGGTTGGAGAGGACGAAGCGGTAGCAGTCGGCGGCCGTAGGTGGTTTCTCGCCGGACGGCATGTTCTTCGGGTCAAGGAGCTTGCCCCAGCGGGTAGCCGTGAAGGACACGGTTCCGGGACGCTTCCCCGTTTGTTCGGACAAGTAAGGGAAGATATCGATCTCGGCCCCGCGATGGGCGGCGTTGTAGCGGAGATGAAGGACGTCGAACTCCCCCTCCCCGGCCATCTGTCCCAGGAGCTTCCGCTTATGGCTGGAGACCCCGATGAACCGGACGAGCCCCTTCTCCTTCATGCGCAAGGCGCCGTCGATCAGCCGCCGCGACGGCTTGCGCGAAAAGTAGCCCAGGATCAGGATATCGGCGTGGTCGAGACCGGCGCTCTTCAGCCCGCGCCGAAGCAGCCGCTCGGTCAGGAAATTGTTATGGGCGTAAGTGAAGGCCGCTAAAACCAAGCGGTCGCGCTGACCTTTGGCGACGATCGCCTTCAACGCTTCGCTCATGCCCGGCACGTAGCCCTTGATGACCGTGCCCCAGGTGAAATAATTGCAGCCACGCTCAAAGGCCTCCTCGACGGCCGCGGCCGGAGCCTTGTATCCGGACGCGATGCCAAGCCGCCCGACTTTAAGGCCCGTCCTGCCCAGGACGACGGACTCCTGAAAGCTCATCGTTGACCTCACCAATACCAGCCTTTATGCCGATGCGTTCTCGGCGTCTCCTCGGGATGTGTCTTGCCCAGCCGCCGGAGCCAGCGGGCCATTTGTTTCTTGAGAGATTTTTTTGTCTTGCCGGGAATTGGGAAAGTGTCCTTGAGGGGATGAAGAGTCGTGCCCAACTTAATGATCCTCGCGAATGAATGACGCGATGGACAGTCTAATCGTTATGGCGCCCGAAAGGCAAGAATGCGCATTGACTCCCCGTCGCGGCCGGGGTATAAAAGGGCTTCACCCACTCCGAGGAGAGCTCCCATGGAACGGACCCTGGCCATCATCAAGCCCGACGCTACGAAGAAGAGGATCATCGGCAAGATCATCGCCCGCATCGAACAGGAAGGCTTCACCATCGTCCGGATGAAGCTTGTTCACCTGACCAAGGACGAGGCCAAGGGGTTCTACATCGTCCACAAGGACAAGGGCTTCTACGACAGCCTGTGCGAATTCATGTCCTCGGGGCCGGTCGTGCTCATGGTCCTCGAGGCCGAGAACGCCATCAAGCTCTGGCGCGAGGTCATGGGCGCGACGGACCCGGCCCAGGCCAAGCCCGGCACCCTCCGCCATACCCACGGCTTCTCCATCGAGCGCAACACCGTCCACGGCTCAGACGCCCGCGACACCGCGGAGTGGGAGATCTCTTACTTCTTCAAGAAATAGGCCCCGCGCCATTCGGATCGATCCAAGCGATCCGGCGCCCCTGCGCGCGGGCATAGCGGACCACCTCGGCCGTCCCGCCGGGTCCCTCCTCGGGCTTTCCGTCCCAGATGGTGATGAGGACGTCGCAATGATCGACGACATAGCGGCCTGCGCGTGCGTAGGCCTCGGCCCTCGTCGGCGAGGGCGGCAGCCTCTCGATCGATCGGGCCCGGGCGAGCAGCTCCGCGAACTCGGCCCGTGACCCGGCCGTTCTAAAATCCGCGGCATATTCGTTTTCGGGAAGCGGCAGGACGACCTCGAGCTCGCCGCCCTCGCGGGCCAGGACGCGTCCGGCGACGAGGCGATCGGCGCCCTCCGCCAAGGGCGAAAGGGCCACAAGCCGGATGGCCGCCGCCCCCTCCCCCGCTTGCCCGCGCTCGATCTCTTCGAGCGCCGCGTCTATGGCTTTCACGAGCCGAGCTACGGCGGTCAGGTTCCGGTGGCCGGTCACTCCGACGAAGATCCGGGAGGGCATGCGCTATCGCGTCTTGAGCCGGTAGATCTCGAATCCGGCCGAAGCCAGGAGCTCCGGGATCTCCTTCACGGCCCGCCGGTCATAATCCCTGAT
>JADGNU010000315.1 GCA_017883305.1 Candidatus Aminicenantota bacterium
CTTGCCGCCGTCGACAAGCTCGATCCGGATCTCGGTCGCCCCGGCGTCGAGAGAGTTCTCGACAAGCTCCTTGACGACCGAGACGGGCCGCTCGATGACCTCGCCCGCGGCGATCTTCTGGGCCACGTCATCCGGCAGGAGATGGATCTTTTTCATGGGATGATCTCGCCTTCCGTCCGCCGAGGCAGGACTTTTCGGATCGAAACCTGGACGAGCTCCCGCTCCGGCGCCGGGCAGGACGGAACGAGCACGCTGACGAAGTTCCCGGTCAGGACCTCGGCGCCTTTTTCCGACCGGTCGATGACCACGGCCTCGAGCTCCCGGCCCAGGAAGCGCCTCCTGAAACGGAAGTCCTTCATGGCCGACAGGCGCCGCAAAGCCTTGGCCCGCTCGGTGATGACGCCCGTCGGGATGCGAGGCCGAGTTGCGGCCGGCGTCCCCGGACGCGGCGAATACGAAAAAACATGGACATAGGTCAGCGCGGACCGTTCGATGAATTCCCTTAGCTCTTCGAAATCGGCTTCGGCTTCTCCCGGGAACCCGACCATGATGTCCGCTCCGAGGGCCGCCTCGGGGGCGAGCCGTGCCATCTCGTCGAGGGTCCATTCATAGGATCCCGCCCCGACCGGCCGGCCCATCAGCCCGAGGACGCGTTGCGAGGCGTGCTGGAGAGACAGGTGGACGTGGGGACAGATCATCCGCTCCCCCGCGATATGGGTCATGAGCGCGGCGTCTGTCTTCCGCGGATCGAGGGAGCTCAGCCGGAGCCGTGCCGGACCCGCCGCGTCGCCCAGTTCATCCAGCAAGCCGAGAAGCGAGCCGCGAGGCTCGAGGTCTTCGCCGTACGAAGAGAGATGGATCCCGGCCAGGACGATCTCCCGGAAGCCGCGGCCGGCCAGGCCGCTAACGGCCGCAACGACATCATTCGGGGGGACACTCCGGCTGCGCCCCCGCACGCTGGGGATGATGCAGTAGGCGCACCGGTTGTCGCAGCCGTCCTGGATCTTCAGATAGCCTCGGGCCCGGAGTGAAGTGTTATTGTCGACTTCGGCGTCGAGTTCGGTGGGGAGCATCCGCAGCCCGTCGAGCGCCATCACCCGGTCGGCCATCCCGTCCTTGGCGCTCTGCGGCAGGACCGAGACGACGCCCGGCAACGCGGCGATCTCGGCGGGCGCCCGTTCGGCATAACACCCCGTGACGACGATCTTGCTTCCCGGATTCTCGCGATGGACGGCACGGATGAACTTCCGAACGTCCCGCTCGGCCCGGCCGGTGAGGGTGCACGAATTGACGACGACGACGTCGCTCCGGCCCCAATCCTCGTCGAGGCGGAGGCCCCGCTCCCGGAAAGCGTCCGCCCAGGCAAAGGCCTCGGCCTGATTGACGCGGCAGCCGAAGTTCCGGACGGCAAACGAAGGCATCGCCGGAAGCTACAGCTTTTCTTTGAGCTTGGCGGAAGCCGCCTCGACCTTCTCGGCCATCTGAACCCGGTGGGCGACGAGCTTCTTCCTCAGCTCTTGGTCGCGGAGGGCCAGGATCTCGACCGCCAGGATCGCGGCATTGGTGCCGCCGTGTTTGCCAAGGGCCATCGTGGCCACGGGAATGCCTTTGGGCATCTGGACAGTCGACAACAGGGCGTCCAAACCTGCCAGGGCGTCGCTCTCGACGGGCACGCCGATGACGGGCTTGATCGTGTGCGCGGCGACGACGCCGGCCAGGTGGGCGGCTTTTCCGGCCACGGCGATGAAAACCTCCGCGCCCTCGTCTTCGGACGATTTCACGAGGCGGAGCGTTCGTTCGGGCGAGCGGTGGGCCGAGGTCACTTCGATCCCGAAGGGGACGCCGAAGTCCTTGAGGACCTTGAGCGCGTCCTCGATCGTGCCGGCGTCCGACTCGCTCCCCAGGAAGATCATGACCTTCATGTCCGCTCCTCCTTGACCGCGCCGATGTCCCGGCGGTAGTACATGGCCTCGAAATAGATCCGGCCGCAGGCCTCGTAGATCTTGCCCATGGTCGCGGCCAGCGTCTGTTCCGAAGCGCAGACGCCGAGGACACGGCCGCCCGTCGTCAGGTAGTGGTCGTTCTCGAACTTCGTCCCGGCATGAAAGACCGTGACTCCCGGGACCTTTTCCGCCTCATCGAGTCCGGAAATGATCTTGCCTTTTTCATAGTGGACGGGATAGCCGCCCGAGGCCACGACGACACAGCCCGAGGGCTTGGCCGACCAGCGGACCTCGGTCTTCAGGATGTCCTCGTCGACGGCCGCTTCCAGAAGGTCGACGAGATCGCTCTCGAAGCGGACCATCTGGGGCTGCGTCTCAGGGTCGCCGAAGCGGCCGTTGAACTCGAGGACGCGCGGCCCCGTATCGGTGATCATCAGCCCGGCGTAGAGGACTCCCTTGAACTTCCGGCCCTCTTCGAGGAGACGAGTGACGGTCGGCTTGATGACGGTGGACATGACCTCGTTGAACAACGTCTCGGTCATGAGGGGCGACGGGGAGATGGCGCCCATGCCGCCTGTGTTCGGGCCCTTGTCGCCGTCGTAGGCCGCCTTGTGGTCCATGGCCGTGACCAGGGGCTGAACGCGCAGTCCGTCCGAGATGACGATGAACGACACTTCACGGCCGCGGAGGAACTCCTCGATAATGATCCGGCGGCCGGCCGCCCCGAACTTCTTCTGGACGAGCATCTCGGCGGCGGCTTCTTCGGCTTTTTTCTGCGTGGCGCAGACAACGACCCCCTTGCCCGCCGCGAGGCCGTCGGCCTTGACCACGACCGGGAAGCCGAACTCGTCCGAGGCCAGGATCTTCCGGGCCTGCTCGAAGTCGTCCGTGACCTTGAAGCGGCCCGTCGGAATGCGGTGGCGGGCCATGAACTCCTTGGCGAAGACCTTGCTGCCTTCGATCTCGGCCGCCTTCTTCGAGGGACCGAAGATCCTCAGGCTCCGCTTTTCGAATTCGTCGACGATGCCCATGGTCAACGGGATCTCGGGCCCGACGACGGTCAATCCGATCTTCTCCCGCTCGGCGAAATCGGCCAGCCCGGCGATGTCCGTATCG
>JADGNU010000098.1 GCA_017883305.1 Candidatus Aminicenantota bacterium
GGATAGCGCAATCCGGAAGCGGCTCCCTTCGGCGCGGCCTTGTCCAGGGCCTCCAGGTCCTCACGGCTCAGCTGGACGGCGAGGGCGGCTAAGTCCTCTTCGAGGTATGTGCGCCGCTTCGTCCCCGGGATCGGCACGATGTCCCGGCCCTGCGCCAGGACCCAGGCCAGGGCGAGCTGGGCCGGGGTGCACCGTATCGACTTCGCGATCGCTTCGATCCGTTCGACGAGGTCCAGGTTCTTCCGGAAGTTTTCGTCCTGGAAGCGCGGCGTGTTCCTCCGGAAGTCCGTCGGGTCGAGGGCGGCCGGGCTGGCGATCGAACCGGTGAGGAAACCGCGGCCGAGCGGGCTGTAGGCGACGAAACCGACCCCGAGCGCGCGGCATGCCGCCAGGATGCCGTCCTCGACGTCGCGGGTCCAAAGTGAATATTCCGTCTGCAGCGCCGCGATCGGATGGACCTGGAAGGCCCTGCGAAGGGTCTCGGGAGCCGCCTCCGACAGGCCGAGGAACCGGACCTTCCCCTCCTCGACCAGCCCGGCCATGGCGCCGACCGTGTCTTCGATCGGGGTATCCGGGTCGACACGGTGCTGGTAGTAGAGATCGATGGTTTCGATGCCCAGCCTGCGGAGGCTGGCCTCGCAAGCCTTGCGGACATAGTCCGGCTTTCCGCTGATGCCCAGCCGTTCGCCGTTCGGGCCGCGGACATTGCCGAACTTCGTGGCCATGACGACCCGGCCGCGATGAGGCCGGAGGGCCCGGCCGACGAGCTCTTCGTTGATGAAAGGTCCGTACATGTCCGCCGTGTCGAAGAACGTCACGCCGAGCTCGACCGCACGATGGATGGTCCGGATCGATTCCTCGTCGTCCCGCGGCCCGTAGAATTCGGACATGCCCATGCAACCCAGGCCGAGCGCGGATACGAAGAGCCCCGACCTTCCGAGCTGTCTTTGTTCCATGCGGGAATCTCCTCTCTGTCTCCTGCTCCGGTCAGCCGGCTATCTCTTCGTCGCCCGGTCGATGAAGGCGGCGACGGCATCGTGGAGCTTCACCCGGCTCTCGTCGTGAAGGTACATCATGTGCCCCGCGGGATAATAGTCCTGCGTGATGCGGGCCTGGAGCTCCGCCGGAAGACCGAGGTGGGTCAGGGTGAACTCGGTAGCGAAGAACGGCGTCGCCATGTCGTAATAGCCGTTCTCGACCTGGACCAGCAGCCGCGGGTTGGTGACCATGGCCTGGGCCAGGTCGGACTCGACGTTCGGCGCGCCAGGGAAGAAGCCGCCCGACGTGCTGGGCGCCCCCGGCAATCCGCCTGTCGACGGCTGTCGGCGCCAGTTCCAGTCCCGGCCGCCGCCGCTCGAGGTGTTGTAGGTCCGGTCCTGCCCGAACTTGAGCTCCTCGTGGTTGTAGACGTTGATCAGGGCGGTGAACGCCCCTCCGACGGCCGGCCCCTCCGGATCACCCTGGGCATTCTCGGCCAAGAGGTCGCGGGTGAAGCCTGTGAACCGGGCGTCGATGCGGCCTGTGGTCAGTCCCCGGCTCCGTTCGAGCTCGACGTTGAACTGGGCCAGCGTCACCCGGAGGTTGGCCTTGAGCCAATAGTCCACGCTGAGGCCCGTGTATTCGGCCAGCTTGCCGGCCACGGCCTGCCTGTCCGCGGCGGGGAGGGCGGCGCCCTTGAACAGCGCCGCGGCGTAGTCGCCCTGGGCGTATCGGCGCACCTCGGCCAGGAAGGCCTCGAGGTCCGCGGGCCTGTTCTTCAACGCCTGATGGTACCAGGCCACGGCGGCATAGCTCGGGAGGTAGAAGATGTAGGGCCGGTCGTCGCCCTGGCCGAACGTGATCGTGGCCATGTCGAGGACAGAGGAGATGAGAACGATCCCGTTGAGGTGGATGCCGTCCCGCGATTGGAGAAAATTGCCCAGAGCCGCGGAGCGGAAAGTCCCGTAGCTTTCGCCCATCAGGAACTTGGGCGAATTCCAGCGGTCGTTCCGGCTGAGGTAGGTCCGGATGAACTGGGCGAAGGCCTGGACGTCCTCGTCGATGCCGTAGAAATCCTTGTTCTGGGCTTTGCCCACGGCGTGGCTGTACCCGGTGCCCATGGCGTCGATGAAGACCATGTCCGTCTTGTCGATGAGGCTTTCGGTGTTGTCGATGAGGGTGTAGGGCGCGGGCGGAGTGAAGGAGGCGTCCACGGTCGACACGCGGCGCGGACCGAACGCCCCGACGTGCAGCCACAGCGACGCCGAGCCCGGTCCGCCGTTGTAGAAGAAGGCGATGGGCCGCGCGCGGAGGTCTTTGACATCGCTTCGGGTGTAAGACACGGCGTACATCAGGCCGGTCGGCTCGCCCTTGTCGTCGCGGAGAAACGTCGTCCCGGCCGTGGCCCGATAGGGAATGCCCTGCCCCTTCATACGGATCATATGCTCCGTGACGGAGGATTCCTCCCGGGCCGGGGCGAGCTCCGCCGCAGGAGACGACTTGACCTCTTGGGGCTTTGGCGGCGGCGCGGCTTGCTGCGCCCGGACAAGACGGCTTGTCCAGGGCGCGATCAAGGCGATGACGATGAGAATCGAGAGGCCTCGGCTGATTTTCATCCCTTCGCTCCTTCCAGGACCCACGGTTCGGCGCGTGTCTTCGGCGTCCAGACGATTCTAGACGCGGCGGGGCGAAAAGAAAAGCCTCCGTCCCGGAAATCTATCTACTGTTTGACCAGCTCGACCCTCCGGTTCTTGGCCCGCCCGTCTTCGTTGTCGTTCGAGGCGACCGGAGAGAACATCGCGCAGCCGTAGGCCCTGAGGCGGGCGGCGGCGATCCCATGGTCCCGGACGAGCGACTGGAGGACGGCCTCGGCGCGGTCCTGGGACAGCTTGATATTCGTGTCCACTCCACCCTGATTGTCGGTGTGGCCCACGACATACAGATTGAGCCCCGGGCTGCCGGTCAGGAGCTTGGCGATCTCGCCGATGGCCTGGGCCGACTCGGGCTTGATGACGGACTTGCCGGTGTCGAAATAGATCCCGTAGACCGCCACGTGGCCTGTCGTCGCGAGGTCGTTGGCCAGGAATTCGGCGTTAGCGACGATGTCCTGGGCCATGCCCTCTTTCTGGACGATCGTCAGAAAATACTTGCCGGTGAATTCGGCCAGCACCTCGGCCCAGATCTCCTTGCCGTCCTTGGTCAGCTTGAGAGTGGACCGGTTATTGTCGCTGAAGACGACCGTCCCGCCCTGCTTCTGGACGGCGTTCTGGAAGTTACGCTGGATCTGCAGCACGCTCGGCTTTTGGACCATGGTCGCTTGCGGGTAATAGTTGATCTTCCACAACTGGCCTTCGACGTGCTCCGTCTTCTTCTCGCCGACCTTGAATTCATAAGCGTCGAATGCGCTCTGCTTGCAGCTGCCGATCCAATACTCCGGCATCCTCGTAAAAGCCGGGTGGTCCTTGCAGTTCCTCTCGTCCTTCTGCTGGGCGATGGCGCCGGCCGCCAATACAAAGAACAGGGCGCAAATCAGCACGAGCGTTTTCTTGATCATAGGTCTTCTCCTTTGAGGATCGTCAACCGGGACATAGCATAGGGTCAGGCCCGGATGATGTCAAATCTCGCCACTCCTGCGTTCTTGACATCCACCGAACCGGAATTTATGCTTGCCTTTAGAGGCGAGTTGGATCAACGAGCGGTATTATGACCAGGGTGAAGTCCAGCGCTGGGAAAAAGCGATCGTGATCTAGGCGTCCTCGGATCACGCGACCGGGAAAGAAGGCCATGGCGGATCAGCGTCGGATCGTCGGAATCATGGACGGCCAGCTGAAGTCCGGCGGCCCCGGGATGGCCTATATCGTGGCCGGCGTCTCCGGAGCGATATTCGAGCGGGCCGGCGGCCTGGCCGACATCTCCGGCCGCGTCCCCCAGGGGCCGGCTTGCACTGCGAAATGCGCATGTATCCGGCCCAGGGCCTGGCCTCGGTGATCATGCTCAATCGGACATCCTTCAATTCGAACAAGTTCCTGAGCCGGCTCGACAGCCTATTCATCAAATGAGCGGCGCGCCACCGGTCCTGATCTCAATGGTTACGGAGGTCGTGAAGTGAGTCAGATCATTCCCCGCATCAGCGTATTGACCCCCGACGGCATTTCCCGAGTGCACGCCTGGTCGCTGGAGATCCTGGCGACTGTCGGCGTCCGCGTCGACTCGCCGCGGGCCCGCGCCCTGCTGGCGGGCGCCGCAGGCGGATCACCCGAGGACGGGCGAGTGCGGATCCCGTCGGAGCTCGTTGCCTGGGCTCTCAGCGCCGCGCCGGCGGACGTGGCGGTCTATCGGCGGACAGGCGAGCCGGCATTCAGGCTGGGGCCCGGGGAGGCTGGCCCGCGGTTCGGCATCGGCGTGACCAATCTGTACTACCAGGATCCCGTCGCCGACGCGGTCGTCCCGTTCAATCGCGGGCACATGGCGTCCTGCACGCGGCTGGGAGACGCGCTACCGGCCTTCGATGTCGTCTCGACAATCGGCGTATTGGGGGACCTGCCTCCGGCCGTAGCGGATCTCTACGCTACGCTGGAAATGGCCGCCAACACCGTCAAGCCCTTGGTGCTGCTGGTCTCCGAGCCGGCCGCGTTCGCTCCTGCCCTCGATCTGCTCGAGACGCTTTGCGGCGACCTGGCCCCCAAGCCGTTCGTTATCCCGTACGTCAATCCCGTCTCGCCTTTGGTGATCAACGTGGAGACCAGCGACAAGATGTCCGTGGCCATCGCCCGCGGGCTGCCGGTCATCTATTCCAATTACGGCATGTCGGGCGCGACAACGCCCATCACTCCCGCCGGAACGCTCGCGGTGCTGAACGCGGAGCTGCTCGCCGGTCTGGTGCTGGCCCAGCTCCAGCGCGAGGGGACGCCGGTCATCCTCGGCAGCCTGCCCGCGGGCTTTGACATGGCGTCGGCCGCGAGCTACTACGGGCCCGAAACGATACTGCTGAACCTGGCCTGCGGCGAGATGATGGCCCATTACCGCCTGCCGCACTGCGGGACTTCGGGCAGCGGGACGGGATGGGGCGCCGATCTGCCTGCCGCAGACCTCTTCTGGATGAATCACCTGACCTCGTGCCTGGGTTCTGTCGGGCTGGCCCCTTTCGTCGGCGGCAACTTCGACTCTTTGGCGTTCTCTCCGGCCGCGGCCGTCTACGCAGATCACATCATCCGGCAAACCCGGCGGTTCGCGAGCGGGTTCGCCCTGGACGACGAGGCCCTGGGCCTGGCGGAGATCGCCGAGGTGGGGCCGGGCGGCAATTACTTCACGGCGGATCTGACCTTGCGCCATTTCCGGAAAGCGGCATTCAATAGTCCCGTCTTCCCACGGTTGAGCCTGGAGGCCTGGCAGGCGGCGGGTCATCCGCGGGCCGAGGATGTCCTGCGCCGGCACACCGCGGCGCTGATGGCCTCTCATCCCGCGCCGGCCGATCAGCCGGAGCTTCTGGGGCGCGGGGAGGCCTGGATCAAGAGCTCGGGCCGCTGATCCGGACGGGCCTCACTTCTTTTTCAGCAGCTCTTTGACCGCGGCCTCGATCTGCATGTCCCGGCCGGCCGACATGACGTCCGGGTCGTTTTTGACCAGGATGTCCGGCTCGAGCTGGTTGTTCTCGCACAGCTTGCCGTCCGGCGTCCGCCAGCCGCCCTGCGGGATGCCGAAGCGAAGGGTCGGATCGATCTGCGACTCCCACCAGACGAACGTTCCCGTGCCAGGAACCGGCATACCCAGCGTTTGGCCGAGGCCTCGGACCTTGTATTCGACGGGGAAGAGATGGGCGTCAGAGTAGTTGCACTCGCCGATCAGGACGATGGACGGTTTGATCCATTTATTATAGGGCTCGACCCCGACGACCTGGCCGCGGGGCACGATGTCGAAGACTTTTTTGCCGCTCAGGAAATCGGCCAGAGTATCATGGAGGTTGCCGCCGCCGTTGAAGCGGGTGTCGACGATCAGGGCGTCCTTGTCCGGGCAGAGGCCGAGGACCTCCTCGATGACCGTCCGGTAGCTCGAGTCGCTCATGCTCTGGACGTGGACGTAGCCGAGGCGCCCGCCGGACAGGCGGTCGACCTCGGTCCGTCGATTGCGGACCCAGCGCCGATAAAGGAGCCCGCCCTCTTCGCCGAGCGAGACCGGCTTGACCGCCTCGTCCCAGCGATGGCCTGAGGCCGGATCGAGAACGGACAGGAGGACGAGCTGGCCGGCCTTGCGGTTCAAGAGCTTGTAGTGGTCGACCGTCTTGTCGAGGGCCTGGCCGTCGATCTTTTCGATGACGTGGCCGGCCCGGATCTTGAGCTCGGCCTTGTCCAGGGGGCCGCCGGAGATGACCTCGGCCACTTTGAGGCCGGGGCCGGCGAAATCGTAATCCGTGAAGAAACCGAGGGAAGCCGTGGCGTCCGCCGTCGGGTTGCGCTGCGGGGAATAGTAGCAGCCCGTGTGCGAGACGTTCATCTCGCCCAGGAGCTCGCTGACCATCTCGGAGTAATCGTAGTTGTTGGCGATGAAGGGCAGGAACTTGCGGTAGATGCCGAAGTAGGAGTCCCAATCGGCCCCGTAGAGGTCGGCCACCAGCAGCTTCTGCTTCATCTGCCGCCACATGTGGTCGTACATATAGGCTTTCTCGGCGGTCTGGTCGAGGACCATCTCCCCGCCGATGGCCACGGGCTCGGACTTGCCGCTCTCGGGGTCGATCTTCATGATCCGTCCGTCGACGGAGACGAACAGCGCCTTGCCGTCGGCCGAGAGCTCCATCCCGGTCTGGTTCGCGCCCAGCTTGGAGAAGAGCTTGGTGTCGCGCGTCCGGGTCTCGGTCATCCAGAGGTCGTAGCCCTTCTCAAAGCGGGCCAGGTAAAAAAGCTTCTCGCCGTTTTTGGTCAGGGCCATATCGGCGATGTCCGCGGAGGCGATGGTTAGGCGGACCTTGCGCCGGTCGATACCATAGAGCTCGAAGACGAGGTCCTTCTTCGGTTCCTCCGGCTTGACGGCCGTGTCTTTGGCCTTGGGTTTTTCTTTGTCGGCCTTGTCCTTGTCCTCCTTGGCCTTGTCCTCCTGCTCCTTGAGGAGGGCGAACTCCTCCTTGGACAGGCGGAAACGGTCATACGCGGCCCTGGTGAAGAACATGCCGAAGACGTCGTATTCCCGGGACGAGCCGTCGGTGTTGACGGCGCCTTCCCGGGGATTGGCGTAGGTCATCATCGTCCCGTCCATCCCCCAGCGGGGCATGAAGACGCCGAAGCCGTTTTTGGTCAGATCGACGACCTTGCCTTTGCCGTCGCTCGAGACGAGCCCGACCTGAGGCGAGAATAGGCGGACGAAAGCGAACTGGACCAGGAACCACTTGCCGTCCGGGCTCCACTTATAGGTCTGGTCACCGTCGGAGTAGGAATAGTTATAATCGGCGGGCAGGATCAGACGGGTCTCTTTGGAGGCCAGGTTGACGACCTTCAGGACGACGCGGTTCTCGAGGTAGGCGACCTCTTTGCCGTCGGGCGAGAATTCCGGCTGGAACTCTTCGGCCGCGGTAGCCACGACCGGCTCTTCCTTGAGGACGGTCGAAGCGAAGAAGTAGGGCTCTTCCTTGCGGATGATCGAGGTTTTATAGACGTTCCAGTTGTTGTCGCGCTCGGCGGCATAAACGAGGGACCGGCCGTCGGGGCTGAAGCTGACGCTCCGCTCCTGGCCAGGCGTGTTGGTGATGCGCTTGGTCAGGCCGCCCTCCACGCTGCCGACGAAGATCTCGCCGCGGAAAACGTAGGCCATTTCCTTTCCGTTGGGTGCGAGCCGCATCTCGGTGATGCCTCCGCTGATGGGCAGCGTCCGCTCCAGGACCTGGCGCCCGTCTTCAGCGATGCGGATATCGACCTTGTGGGGGGCCGCCGCGCCGGCCTTGGTATAGATCTCGCCGTCGTAGCCGAAGCAAAGAAGCCCGGTCTTGGCCCGGGTCAGGAAGCGGACAGGGTTCTTGGAGAAGTCGGTCAGAGGGGTCGAGACCGCCGGTTTGCTCAGCGAGCTCTGATAGACGTTGAAGGAGCCGCCCTGCTCGCTCAGGTAATAGAAATCGTCGCCGTTCCCGTCGAAGACGGGGTTGCGGTCCTCGCCCTTGAACGTCGTCACCTGGGTGTTCTTTTTCGTTTTCAGATCATAGACCCAGATGTCGCGGGTTATGGCCGACGTGTGGTGCTTGCGCCATTCGCTTTCGTAGCCCTTCTGGTCGTGATAGATGATCTTGCCGCCGGCCGGATCGACCGTGGCCGCGACGGCCGGCTGGGTCAGGACGAGGGCGGCCTCGCCGCCGGCGACCGGGACGCTATAAAGCTCCGGAAAGGTGCCCATGGGGAACTGGACGTTGGCCGCCGTGTCCTGGCGGACCGAGCTGAAGATGACGCTCTTGTCGTCCGCGGTGAAGCTGCTGGGGACGTCGGACGCGGAGTGATACGTCAGGCGCCGGGCCTCCCCGCCCTCGGCCGGCATGATGAAGACGTCGAAGTTGCCGAAGCGGTCGGAGGCGAAGGCGATCGACTTCCCGTCGTGGCTCCAGACGGGGGCGTAATCGTAGGCCTCGCTGATGGTCACGGGGAAGGCCTGGCCGCCCGCAGCCGGGACCTTATAGATGTCGCCCTTGAAGCAGAACAGGATCGTCCCGCCGTCGGGCGAAACGGCCGGGTACCTCAGCCAGAGCGGATGGTCCTGGGACGCGAGGGGGACTGCCCCGGCCAGGACAGCGGTCAGGAGCAGGGACAGAAGAGCAGATCGCAGAAAGGTACGTCGGGAAATCGGCATGGGTTCCTCCGTGGGATAAAGAACATCTCTTGATATAGACGTGTGGAAACGGACTTTGGTTCGCTCTTCGGCGGGCGAATCGAGAAAATAAACCTCAATGGTCCCTGCGGAAGCCAAGGCTCAGCCCGATCCTGACGCCGAAATGCTCGCCCAACGCGATCTCCTCGGGGAGGAAACCAACGCTTTTGTAGATCAGGCTCAGGTCGAGCGACAGGTGCTGAAACCGGGAACCAGGCCTGAGGAGCAGCTCGTAGCGGCCGGTCACATCGACGGCCCCGCCCGACTTTCCGGCATGTTCGGTGAAGCTCAAACCGAGAGGCTGGTTCCAGTAGTGGATCATGGCCGATACATCCACGCGCTTCGCCAGCGGATAGTCGTTGATGCCGAACCCCGCCCCGAAGAACCAGCGGTCGAAGTTCTCGAACTCGCGCAAATAGGCGTTGATTTTCACCTTTTGCTTGTAGGCCAGCCAGAGCTTCTCGTCGATGAAATCGCCGAAAGGCCCCATGCAGTGGCCCAGGCCGACATTCGCCCTCAGATCGTCGGACAGGCGGA
>JADGNU010000009.1 GCA_017883305.1 Candidatus Aminicenantota bacterium
GGAAGCGAGGCCAGGAGCGATTCGTAAAGCTTGATGGCAAAGGGCAGGGCCTGGCCGACGAAATCGGGGTCGTTATCAGAGCTGAAGACGTTCGCGGAAGAGGAGCTGGAGAGCATGCCGGCGACCTTTTTCAAGGCCATCTTCTGGATGGAACAACCTCCGAGGGAGACGATCAGGACGAGGGCCAGCACTTTCGCAGCCGCGCGTCGTTCTCCGGGCTTCATCCGCCTGCTCCGCATACAGTACTCCAGGTTCTGTTCTTATCGATTATCCACCCCGTCCCTACCTTGTCAAGGATAGACCCATGCTGAAGTTTAGTCAACTCAGGCGGAGGGAGGGCCCGGGGGCGAACAAAGGAGATCAGCCGGCCGGGCGAGTCGAGCGCTTGAAGAAGAGGTAGACGGGGATGCCGGCCAGGGCCGTGGCGATGGCCACGAGCGACTCGACGGGCTGGCGGAGGAAGGACAGGACGAGGATGGAGGCGCCGACAGTGATATAGACCGCGGAGGCGATGGGATAGCCCGGGAGCTTGACGGCGCTCTGGCCGCTCCGCCTCAGCTTGAAGACGCCGAACACGGCTAGGAGGGGAAAGATGCCCAGCGAGAAGCCCATGTAGGTCAGGAGCTGTTCGAAGGTCCCCAGGAAGACCATGACGACGGCGATGCCGCCTTGGAGGAGGATCGACCTCGAAGGGACGCCGCACTTCGGATCGACGTAGGCGATGGACTTGAAGAAGATGCCGTCCCGGGCCATCGAATAGTAAACGCGAGGTCCGAGGATGAGGTAGGCGCTGAGGGACGAAAAAAGCGCGAAGGAGATCAAGAGGGACAGGACCGTTTCGGCCGACCGCCCGAACAGGTTGCCCGCGGCCAGGCCGGCGACGGAGATGACGCCTTCCATCTGGGCCGGCGGGATGGCGTAGATATAGAAGAGATTGAGGGCGGTGTAAAGGACCATGACGATGGCCGTCCCGAGAAGGAGAGAGCGCGGCAGGTTGCGCGAAGGATCGCGGACCTCGGAGCCGATATAGGCCGAGGCGTTCCAGCCGCTGTAGGCGAACATGATCCACATCAGGGAGAGGCCCATCGTCTTGATCCCGGCGAAGTCGAAGCGGAAAGGCGCGGCCGCCGTAAGGTGGGCCAGGCTCCCCTTCCCGAAGGCGAATCCCGCGGCGACAAGGCCGACGATGAGGAGGATCTTCAGCCCCGTCAGGGCGTTCTGGACGCGGGCCCCCGCTTCAAGGCCGCGAGTGTGAAGGAACGTGAAGGCGGCGATGATGAGAACCGCGTAGAGCTTCTTCATGAGCGTCGCTTCCAGGGGCCCCGAGAGGAGGCCGGGGTGGAGCAGGCCCGGGAAGGCGCGGGTCAGATACTCGGAGAAGCCGATGGCCGAAGCGGCGATGGGCGCGGAAAAGCCGACAAAGAACGAGACCCACCCGGAGAGAAAGCCGAGGATGGGATGGTAGAGGCGCGAAAGGAAGGCATATTCGCCTCCGGCATGGGGAATGGCCGCCCCCAACTCGCCATAGCTCAGGGCGCCGCAAAGGGCGATGAGACCCCCAAAGAGCCAGAGGGCGAGCATGACGACAGGGTGGTGGAGGTCCTTCATCAGCAGGCCGGACGTCGTAAAGATGCCGGCCCCGATCATGTTGGCGATGACAATGTTGGTGAGGGGGAAGAGCCCGAGCTTGCGCTGGAGCGTATGGGCCGAGGGTTCCGAAGTCGTGTTCGTTACGCTGTTCAACGGCTCGCCTCTCTGGATGACGGAATCCTACTCTATCCAGCGCCGGGGGCGCTGTCAAACCAGCCGTCTAAAGAGAACGGCCAAAAGATCGGACCAGGTCTTCATAAAGCCAAATCCCCGCTCTGCCCTCTTGCAGAGGCCTGCCCGCTCTTCTTTTCAGATATTTCCCAGCACCGCTCCTCCGAGTCACTCCGGAGCGGCGCTGATGGTCGGTCCTCAGAATCCGCTCCCCGCCGTAGGTTTGACCCCTTCTTACTTTCTTTTCTTAAAGCGGTTGGCGAAGAGGGCCAAAAGGAACAACGGCCCGTAGAAGGCGGCGGCGCCGGCGGCGAAGCCGATGTTCGAGCCTTTGAGGAGCCCGACGCCCCAGCCGAATTGATCGTCGTTGACGAGATAGGTCCAGGTCGACGACGGGCCTTTCAGCCTGGCCGCCTCGAGGTCCACAGGGCCCTCGCGGGCGAGGAGGGAACGAAGCGACGCCTCGGCCGCGCCTCCGATCTTGTCCTCGAGCTCCAGGAAAGCCCCGGTCGCGGCCTTTTGGAACTCCTGGAGCGGCTCCTTTCGCCCGATCGAGACGAGGTGGATGCCCTCGCGGAGATCGGCCAGCCAGGCCAGGTGGTCGGACCAGGCGGCATCGATGTGGAAGAGCGTTGCCCGGCGTACGATCCGGTCGAACTCCTGCCGCCCCAGCCTCGTTGTCCCGGCCGCGAGGAGCTCCGGCGAAGGACGGAACGGATCGTCCTCCCCGTCCGTCGGGCTGAAGGCGGCATCCCGCCAGCCGGCGACGATGCTTCTCTGCGTTTCGACGAGCGTCGAGTAATCCCAAAGCGCCCGGCGGATATCGAGATTGCGGCCTTCGATGACGCGCTGGCCGTGGAGGATCTCCCTGCGCAGGAGGTCGTTATCCACGGCGCCGGTCTGCCGCTCGAGCCGGTACCGGGCGGAAAGACGGCGCGCCAGACCGTAGCGCTCGAAGATGTCGTCCTCGAGACTGACGAAGAACCGGGACGAGCCGGGATCGCCCTGCCGCCCGGCCCGGCCCCGGAGCTGATTGTCGATGCGCAGGCTCTCGTGCCTATTCGTGCCGATGACATAGAGCCCGCCGAGGCCGGCCACGCGCTCGCGATCCTCTTCGTTCGGACCGCCAAGCTTGATGTCGGTGCCGCGGCCGGCCATGTTGGTCGAGATGGTCACCGCTCCCAGGGAACCGGCGCGGGCGATGACCGCCGCCTCGAGCTCGTCGTTCCTGGCGTTGAGCACGTCGCAGGCGACGCCGGCTCCGGTCAGGGCCGCGGCCAGCTCCTCCGATTCCCTGACGCTCGCCGTGCCGGCCAGGACGGGCCGGCCGGAGGCATGGACGCTTGCGATCTCACAGACGAGGGCGGCGACCTTGGCCTCCTTATGAGTGAAAACGATATCGGGGAGGTCCCGGCGCACGCACGGCTTGTGGGGCGGCACGACGACCACCCCCAGCCCGTAGAATTCCTTGAGCTCGCGCGCCGAGGGCTCGGCCGTGGCCGTCATACCGCAAAGCGCCGGATACAGCCGGAACAAGTGCTGCAGGGTGATCGATCCGAGGATGCTTCCCTCGGCGCCGCGGCGAACGCCTTCCTTGGCCTCGACGGCAGCCTGGAGGCCGTCGGGCCAGTGACGCTTGTCCATGACCCGGCCGGTGAACTCGTCGACGATCTCGATGCGGCCGTCGCGGACGATGTAATCGACGTCCCTCTCGAGAAGGACCCGGGCATGAAGGGCGCAATGGACGGCGCCGAGGAGGGGCTCGTTCTTCGCGGCAAAGAGGTTGCCGCACCCCAGGCCGGACTCGATCCTGAGGATGCCGGCGTCCGTGGGGAAGACGTTGGCGTTCTCGGCGTCGGTTTCGTAATCGCGGCCCCGCTCGAGGCTTCGAACGAGATCGGCCAGACGGGCAACGTCCGCCCCGCATGTCGCCGCGCTCCCCGAAATGACAAGGGGGATGCGCGCTTCGTCGACGAGGATCGAGTCCGCTTCGTCGACGAGGGCGACAGCAAAGGGCCTGTGGACGAGCTCGTCGGGTTCGGACGCCAGGCGATCGCGCAGATAATCGAATCCGGCCTCCTTGGCGGTGGCGTACGTGACGTCGGAGGCATAGGCCGCCTTCTTGGCCGGCTTGTCCAGGCCTTCCAGGACGGCACCGACGTCGAGTCCAAGAAGCCGGTAGGCCGGTCCCATCCAAGCGGCGTCGCGGCGAGCCAGGTAATCGTTGAAAGTTAGGACGTGGACGGGACGGCCGGAGATGGCGAAATGCGCGGCGGTGAAGACCGCCGCGAGCGTTTTCCCTTCCCCGGTGGGCAGCTCGGCGATCTTCCCATCGGCCATGGCCAGTCCGGAGATGATCTGGACGTCATGGGCGGCCAGTCCGGTGGCGCGGCGCGCAGCCTCGAGGACGAGGGCGAAGGCCTCGATTCGCGCGGCTTCATCGTCATCGGACGTCCGTTTCGGCGTTATGTCCGCAAGCCTCCGGCGAAGCGCCGAGGCCCGCTCGCCGATCTCAGCATCGGATGCCCGAGCCAAGCCTTCCCTTTCATGGAGTTCCCGGATCCGCCGGACGGTCTTCGCATATGCGGCCAGGTCTTTTTCGACGGGGTGGCCGCGGAATCGGTTAAAGGCCGTCTCTAGCTTTGTTGAAAATGCGGTCATGCTGGTCCTCCTCTGTGCTCTGGGGGTCTCCCGACGGGACTGGTGCTGAAAGAGGAGGTTAGCGGGGCGGGCTTCGGAGGAGGCGGGGTCTGGCGACGCTGGGGACGAGGACAAGATCCAGGCCAGGCTCGCCGCGAGGCCGGATAGCCAGGAGAACGGCAAAGACCAGGCAGCTGAGGACGAAGGGCAGAGGCACGAATAGAACAGCCAGGATCAGGAATGGGACGGCGAACCGGGTAACCATAGTCTCTAGCCCTTTAGGGCCATTCTAAGCCGCGCCGGCTCTCCAGTCAACCAGAGTACTTGCGAAGACCTGGTCCGTTCTTTTTTTGCCATTTCGTCCGTTTGTACTCGAAGACGCCATGGATTGTCCTCTCCTCTCGGCGATGGACTCAGGCTAGCATATCGGCCGGATGGTCGCAACAGGCGCCGGGACTTGACAATGCGGGCCGCCGAACTCATCCTTAGGACAGGAGAGTTTTCTTGAAAAGAGGCGTCTTATTTTTTGTTGGAGTCTTGACTCTCCCGGTCATCTCAGTTGTTTTTCTCTCCCCCGCGGGCGCGCCCCGTCCCCAGCCGCAAGACACGCAAGCGCTCACGAAACCGCTCCAGTACGAAGTCGCCGTCGTCTTGAAACTCGTTCAAGTCCGGGTCACGGACAAAAAGGGGAATCCTGTCCCCGACCTGACCCGCGAGGATTTTGCCGTCACCGACAACGGGACGCCCGTCGTTCTCACGGCCTTCGAGAGGCACACCCTCGGGACGCCCGTCGCCACTGACACGGCCGCGGGGCAGCCCGAGACCGCGGTCGAACCGACCCGGCCGGACGCTTCGGCCTCCCGCCCGGCGGACCGGAAGTATTTTCTCTTTTTCGATTTCGCCTACAACAACGTCCGCGGGATCCTCAAAGCAAGGACCGCCGCCCTCCATTTCCTCGACACGGCCGTCCAGCCGGAGGACGAGGTGGCCGTCCTGACCTATGCCGCGATCGGAGGCCTGGCCTTCCACGAGTACTTGACGACGGATCACGACAAGGTCCGGAAGGTCATCGAAGCGATCGGTCATTCGGACATCGCCGGACGGGCGACGGAAATCGAAGACAGCTACTGGCGGCTGATGCAGGACTCCCCTGGATCGGGTGGAGGAGCGGCCATGGGCCTGAACTTCCGCGCCGAGGCCGAGGCGAACCGCCAGGAATCGAAGAGCATGGCCCAGAAGTACATGGCCAAGATGACAGCCTTGGCCCGGGCGCTCCGGCTCGTCGAGGGCCAGAAGCACTTCATCCTCTTCTCGACCGGGATCCCGAATTCGCTGATCTACGGCTACACGCCCGGCAACGCCGGCTACCGGTCCGATACCAGCAGCGCCTCCGGAGACCACGTGCTGCGGCGCCAGAACGAGGCCATGTATCAGGAGTTCAGCGCCGCGGGATGCTCCTTCTACGCCTTTGATACGAGAGAATCCGCCATAGAGGCACCGTTATTCGCGTATGACGAACAGACATTCGCCACGGGCAGTCGGAGCATGAGTGCGACCGGCGACGCGACGAACGTCTTCAAGGACAACAAGGCGACCGGCCTCAACTCGCTCAAGCGCCTCACGGACATCACCGGCGGGAAATATTATTCGAACATCAATATGTACGAGAAGAACCTCGACCAGGTCCAGGCCGCGACCGGGAGCTACTACGTCCTTGGCTATTCCATCAACGAGCGCTGGGACGGGCTCTTCCACGATGTCAAGGTCGAGGTCATGCGCAAGGGCTGCGAGGTCCGGACCCAGGCCGGATACTTCAACCCCAAGCCCTTCGGCGAATATTCCGATCTCGAGAAACAGATCCATCTCTTCGATCTGGCCATCAACGAAAGGGCCTTCTCCCGAATGCCGGTCGACATCCCCATGGTGGCCCTGGCATCGACCGTGGAGGGAGTTTCCCGCCTCGGGGTCCTGGCCAAGCTCCCCGGGGAGGTCACGGCGAAGCTCGCCGGGAAGCGGGTCGAGTTTGTGGTCCTCTTCTTCGACGAAAAGGGGGATATCCGCGAGATCGTCAGGCAGGAGGCCGACCCGGCCTCGTTCAGGGGGCACGAGACGGCCTTCGCTGCAGGGTCTTCCCTCAAGCCCGGGGATTATTCGTGCCGGCTGATCGTCCGCGACATGGATACGGGTCTGAGCGCTGTGGCGTCGACCAAGGGGACGATCGGGAAGCCGCAGGCGGGGGGGCTCCAGCTCGGCAGCCCCCTGCTGCTCGAATGGCGGACCGGCTGCTCGTTCGTGAGCGCCGGGGCCAAGAAACGCCAAGAGGTCTTCCCGTGGGGAGATATCTACCCCTACGACCCCTCGATGTTCGTGCCGGTCTTCGCGGAGCTGCCGGCGGCGGCATCGGGGATCCAGGTCGTCATCCCCTGCTCGACCCCCGGCGGCGGGGCGGCGGATCTCACTCTCCGGGCGTCTCTCGTCGACTCGGTTTCGGGGGCGCAGGTGCCCATCGCGGCCGCAGTCTCCAACCGGGTCCAAAAAGGGCCGCTCGAGATCCTGACGCTGGAGCTGCCCACGGCCGGGATCGCGGCGGGAACGTATTATCTGCATTTCTACGCCGAGGACCGCGCGTCCGGCTCCCTCGGCCACACGTTCACGACGTTGATCGTCCCCCGACGCTAAACTCAAAGGGCGGCGTTCTCGAAAATGGGGACGCTTAGCGTCCCCATTTTCTTTTGATTGAATTCCCCGGAGGTTTTTCCCATAATAAAGCGGCATTGAATACGCCCACCCGTTTTCGCCAAGCGAGCTGGCCGTCACGGGAGAATCCCCTCGTTGGCTGAGTTCCTCGAATTCCGGGGAGTCTCCAAGCGGTTCGGGACGATCCAGGCCGTCTCCGACGTCTCCCTCGAGATCAAGAAAGGCGAGTTCTTCTCGCTCCTCGGCCCGAGCGGCTGCGGCAAGACGACCATGCTGCGCGTGGCGGCCGGGTTCGAGGAACCGGACGCCGGCCGCGTCTTCCTCGACGGACAGGACATCACCGGCCTGCCTCCCGACAAGCGCAAGGTCAACACCATCTTCCAGAGCTACGCCCTCTTTCCCCACATGACCGTCCGCGACAACATCGCCTTCGGCCTGGCCATCGCCAAGCGCCCCAAGAGCGAGATCCGGACGGAAGTCGACCGCATGCTCGAGCTCATCCGCATGGCCGACCAGGCCGGCAAGAAGCCGGACCAGCTCTCCGGCGGGCAGAAGCAGCGCGTCGCCGTGGCCCGGGCCCTCATCAACAAGCCGGACGTCCTGCTCCTCGACGAACCGTTGGCCGCGCTCGATCTCAAGCTCCGGCAGAAGATGCTCATCGAGCTCGACATCATCCACGACGAGGTCGGCATCACCTTCCTCTACGTGACACACGACCAGGCCGAGGCCATGAGCCTGAGCGATCGGATCGCCGTCATGGACAACGGCCGGATCGAGCAGGTCGGGGCGCCGGCCGAGATCTATGAGTCGCCCCGGACGAGCTTCGTCGCCGCCTTCATCGGCGACACCAACTTCCTCGAAGGGCGCGTCCACGATTGCCTCGATCGCGACTACTGCCGGCTGGCCATCGCCGGCCTCCCGGAGATCTTCTGCTTCAACGACAAGGTCCTCCAGCCCGGGCAGCCGATCTACCTCAGCATCCGCCCGGAGAAGATCCACATCTCCCACGACCGGCCCGAGGAGAAATCCCGGCGCAATTATCTCCCGGGTATCATCGAGGACGTCATCTACCTCGGCTCCAACACGAAATACTGGGTCCGGGTCGGCGGATACAGGATCCAGGTCCTCCGGCAGCACGACCGCTACTTCCTCGACGAGAAGCCCCTGCGCTGGAAGGACGAGTGCTGGATCTGGTGGCACGCCGACGACGGCTTCATGCTCGACCATTTCCGCAAGGCCGACGAGGGCCTGCTGGCCGTTCCGCCGCAGAGCGTCGGCGAACCGATCAACGGGAAGTAGGATGCGACGCCGCCAGACCGAGTGGCTTGTCAGCCTGCCGACGCTCGCCTGGCTGACCCTTTTTGTCGTCATCCCCACGCTGCTCGTCTTCGTCATCGCCTTCCGGCCGGCGAACCCCTATGGCGGCATCGGCCGGGGCTGGACCCTCGACACGATCCGCGCCCTGGCCACGCCGAACTACCTCCTGATCGCTTGGCGGACACTTTGGATCAGCCTGCTAACGACCGCGATCTGCCTCCTTCTGGCCCTGCCCGCCGGCTATACCATCGCCCGGGCCCCGGAGCGCTGGCGGAACCGCCTCCTGCTGTGCGTCATCATCCCCTTCTGGACGAGCTTTCTCGTCCGGGTCTTCGCCTGGAGATCGCTCCTTCACCCGGAGGGCCCGGTCAAGAAGGCCCTCGAGGCGATCGGGCTCGTCGGGCCGGAAGCCACGCTTCTGTACCACCCGGCGGCCGTCGTCCTGGTCATGGTCTACACGTTCCTGCCGTTCACGATCCTGCCCATCTACGCCGCCGCGGAGAAGTTCGATTTCCGGCTCGTCGAGGCCGCCCGCGACCTCGGCGCGCGCCCGTTCCAATCCTTCCGCAAGATCTTTTTGCCAGGCATCAGGCGCGGGGTCGTGACCGCGGTCCTCGTGGTCTTCATTCCCGCCCTGGGGTCCTACATCATCCCTGATCTCGTCGGCGGCCCGTCCGGGGAGATGATCGGCAACAAGATCGCCCAGCGCGTTTTTTCCGACCGCAATCTGCCGCACGCCAGCGCCCTTTCCGCCGTCCTCGTCCTGGCCGTGCTCGCCCCGCTCGTCGCCGTCCTCGTCCTGCAGCGCAAGGGCAAGAAGTCCGACATCATCATGGGGGAAGCGCCGTGAGGAGAAGCCGCTTCCCGATCGCCATGACGGCCGTCGTCATGGCCTTTCTCTACCTGCCCATCATCATCCTCATCCTCAACTCCTTCAACCCGGCCCGCTTCTCCAGCCGCTGGGAGGGGTTCTCGCTCGTCTGGTACGCCAAGCTCTTCGAATCGCCCGAGATCTGGCAGGCCGTCAGGAACACGCTCATCATCGCCGTCTCGGTCACGGCGGTCTCGGTCGTGCTGGGCACGGCCGCGGCCTACGCCCTCCACCGCTTCGGCGCGAGCCGGCTCCAGCGCGTCCATTACACGCTGATCTACCAGCCGCTCGTCGTCCCCGAGATCCTGATGGGCATCAGCCTGCTGATGACCTTCGTGGCCGTTGGCGTTCCGCTCGGCCTGTTCACGATCTTCCTGGCCCACGTCACCTTCTGTGTCAGCTATGTGGCCATGACGGTGCTCGGCCGGCTCCAGGACTTCGATTTCTCGGTCATCGAGGCGGCCCGCGACCTCGGCGCGAGCTCCTGGCAGAGCACACGGAAGATCCTCCTGCCCATGCTCATGCCGGGGATCGTCGCCGGGGCGCTGCTCGCTTTCACGCTTTCGGTCGACGATTTCGTCATCACGTTCTTCGTCGCCGGTCCCGGCTCGACGACCCTGCCCCTGCGGATCTACAGCATGATCAAGTACGGCGCGCCGCCGATGATCAACGCCCTTTCGACCCTGCTGTTGGTGGTGACCCTGACCGCAGTGCTCTTGAGCCAACGCCTGGCGAACCGGCGCAGTGGCGCCGTCAAATCGACGGGGTGAAGAGAATCCGTGGGGATTCTCTTCCGGTTGAATTCCCAGGCGAACTGGACTATAACGGGCCTTCGAGCAAGGCCCATGAAAACCCGGCGCAGCAGCCTCCCGACCTCCCGAGGGACCCTCGCCGCCCTTGTCGTCGGACTGGCCGCGATATCCTTCGCGCTCGTCGGCTGCGGCAAGGCGAAGCCGGCCCTCAGCGTCTACACCTGGTCGGATTACATCAAGCCCGATCTCATCCGCCGGTTCGAGCGCGAGCAGAGCTGCCGCGTCATCCTGGACACGTTCGAATCGAACGAGGCCATGTACGCCAAGCTCCGGGCCGGCGCGACAGGCTACGACCTGCTGACCCCGTCGAGCTACATGGTCAGCCTTATGCACGCCCAGGGCCTCGTCCGGAAGCTCGATCGCGCGCTCCTGCCCAACCTCGTCCACATCGACCCCGACTATCTGGCCATGGCCATCGACAAGACCATGGACCACTCCGTGCCCTACATGATCACCAACACCGGCATCGCCTACCTCGAGGGCCGGGTCAAAGACGTCATCCCCTCGTGGCGGATGTTCGGCCGGGTCGACCTCCGCGGCCGGATGACCATGTTCAACGACATGCGGGAGACGATCGGCGCCGCCCTCAAATGCCTCGGCTACAGCATCAACTCGACGAGCAAGACCGAGCTGGCCGAGGCGGAGACGCTTCTCCTCGAGTGGAAGAAGAACCTGGCCAAGTTCGACAACGAACAGTACAAGATCGGCCTGGCCTCGGGCGAGTTCCTGCTCGTCCACGCCTGGAGCGGCGACATCTTCCAGGTGCGCAAGGAAAACCCCGACGTCCGCTTCTTCGTCCCGGAGGAGGGCACGGTCATCTCCTGCGACGACCTGGTCATCCCGGTCGATGCCCGCAAGGCCGCCCTGGCCCACGCCTTCATCAATTTTCTCCTCGACCCTGCGGTGGCGGCCGAGAACACGGCCTCGATCTATTACTTGTGCCCGAACAAGGATTCCTATCCGCTCCTGCCGGCGGAGATCCGGGACAATCCGGGGATCTTCCTGGCCCCCGCGATCCGGGCGAAAAGCGAGATGATCGCCGACATCGGCACGGCCAACACGCTTTACATCAGGGTCTGGGACCGGCTCAAGGCCTCCCGCTAATTAATAGGGGGACACAATACCTATTCACCATTTTTTAATTGGTGAATAGGTATTGTGTCCCCCTATTTAATTTGAGCGCGGCGGATGATGACGGGCTCGAACGGCTTGTGCATGGCCATCTTCTTGTCCGGCCCCTCCCATTTCTCCTCGACCGGCACGGCGGCGATGCGCTCGAGGACGTCGAAGCCCTCGATGATCCGTCCGAAGACCGTATATCGGCCGTCGAGGTGGGGCCGGGGAGCGACGCAGATATAGATCTCGGAGTCGCCGCTCCATTCGTCGCCCGTCCGCCCAAGACCCAGCATCCCAACTCGATGAGGCCGGGTGTTGAACTCGGGCGGAAGCGGGGCCGCGCCGCCTCCGCCGGCCTGGATGACGTGGCCGCGAACGACCCGGTAGAAATCCTTTCCGTCATAGAAGCCCTTCCCGACGAGGGCCTTGAACTGAGCGACGGTCTTGGGCGCGTCGGCTTCGTAGAGCTCGAAGGCCATCGTCCCGAGCGAGGTCTCCATGGCGCAGACGACGGCAGCTTGGCGCTCCGTATCGTGGCCGTAGCGGGCTTGGACGGCGGCCGGATCGAGGACCATGTGCCTTATCCCCTGCCGCTTCCGGGTGTAGGTGATGTGCACGAGCCCGTCCCGGGCCTGGATGACCGCCGGATAGGAGAATTCCGCCCCCTTTTCCTCCTCGAGGGTCAGGGCCCTCGTCCAATTCCGTCCGTCATCCGAGACGGCGACGGCAAGGATGCCTCGTCCCTCGGTGACGGGGTTGTAAACAAGGACATGCCGGCCGTCTCGAAGGGTCACGGCGTCGATGCCGGAATTCGGATTGGGAAAGACGGTCGGCCCGGGCAGGGTCCAGTGCAGGCCGCGATCAGCGCTCCGGCTTTCGTAGATGCGTCCGGCGTCGCTTCTCATCAAGGCGATGACCCCGTCGGCTCCGGCCCGCAGGAGCGCGGGCTGGATGAGGCCCGCGGTCGTGGCGTCTCCGATGGGGGCCGTCTTGCTCCACGTCGCGCCCTTGTCTTTTGTCGTCTCGAAATGGACACGCCAGCCGTCGTCCTCGGTGGAGCTGCCGCAAAGGATGGTCCCGTCGGTCACCTCGATCGGGTGGTTCTTGACCGGCCCGACGATGCCGTCGGGCAACGGCTTCGGATCGGACCAGGTCCGGCCGTCGTCGGAGGACCGGGTCAACATCCCGCGCCAGCGAGCGGGTGAAGGGCCGGCCTTGTAGAAAAGGAGGAGGGGTCCATCCGTCGGACGGAACAGCACGGGGTTCCAGCACGGCTCGGCCGCCCCGCCGGCCGCCCGGCCCTTTGCGACCTCCACGGGCGCCGTCCAGCGCCCGTCCTCACGCCGGGAGAGCCAGATGCCGACATCGGCCGCCCCCTCGGCGCTCCCGCCGAACCATGCGGCTACGAGCCCCGATTTGGCTTCCGCGACGGTCGAAGCGTGGCACTGGGCGAACGGTGCCGTTTCGAAAATATCCTCGCGAAGGAGGATCGCCGAAGCAATGTCCCTGGCCGTGTTCGGCGGCTCTGCGGAACGGTGAGGGGATGGGCCGCGGCATCCGGCGACAAGCAAGAAGGATTGAATACAGATGCAAAGCGCGATCCGCCTCATGAGCTCGGTCCTCCCGGCGGTCTATTTGAGCGTCGCAATATAGTTGCCCGCGCCGACGACGACCGTGGACAGGATGAGCACGACGATGCCGCTCACGACGAGCCGCCGCGTCATCTTGCCCGTGGCCTTCCATTCGTGGAAGTAGATCCCCCACAGGCTGCTGAAGGTGATGATGAAGGCCATGTGGATCGTCCAGCTCGAGAAATCGTATCTCCCCATCTTCGTCGTGCCCATGCCATAGAAAAAGAATTGAAAATACCACGTCGTCCCGGCCAGGGCCGACCAGACATAATTGGAGAGAAGCGAAGGCCTGCGCGGCGAAGCCGCGGCCGCGGGGGCCGAAGCCGGCGCGGGCGCCGGGGCGGGCTCCGCCGGCCTGACCCGCAGATAGTCGCGCCCCGACTTGTTGCGGACGCTCAGAGCCGTGCACCAGATGAAGTTCGTCGTGAAGCCTCCGAGCAGGGCCACGATCATGACCGGGAAATTCTGGAAGAGGGGCCGCGCCCCGCTCTGAATGGCCGCCTCGGCGATGGGCTTGCCCGCGGCGAAGGCGAAAGCCATGCACGAGCTCATGATCCCGGCGAACACGGCCACCCAGGCGCCCTTGACAAAGCTGAACTCGGCGATCGAGGCCTTCTTTTCGGCGTCCGAGAGCTCCTTCTCCTTCCTCATCCCGGCCCGGCCGCACATGGCGATGCCGGTGAGACAGACGATGATCCCGAGGATGACGATGCGCCCGGATGTCGTCGCGACGAGTCCGGCGATGCGCCCCTCGAAAACAGGCGGGACGAGCGTGCCGAAGACGGCGCAGAACCCGAGTGAAAGGGCCATGCCGAGCGAGAGCCCCAGATAGCGCATGCTCAGGCCGAAGGTCAGGCCGCCGATCCCCCACATCACGCCGAAGAGGTAGGTCCAGAGCAGGGTCTTCGACGAGGCGGACCTGAGCACGTTGATCAGATCGGGGCAGGTCAGAAGGCCCACGATCCAAGGGACGATGATCCAGCTGAAGAAGCCGCCCACGAGCCAGTAGACCTCCCAGGCCCAGCCCCGGACATTCTTATAGGGAATATAGAAGCTCCCGGCGGCGAACCCGCCGAGGGCATGGAGCAGCACCCCGAGGAACGGATTGGGATTCATGACACCTCCACGAGCCCCGGAATATATCTCCCGGCCCTTGCGAAGTCAACCGGAAGCGCTCTTGACCGGCGCGAACCCGGGGATTACGATGGGGTCGAGCGGGCAGCGGGGTTCGCCCGGGACCTGAAAGGGGTCGAATCTTATGCAAGGAATCACCAGGGATAAGATCTTTATGGCTTTCGCGGTGTTGCTGGCGTTGGCGGCCGTTTGTTCCGGACAGGCGGCGCGGCCCGATGCCGGCCTCGTCCGGCAGGCCGGCGATCTCTTCGGCACGTTGCCCGAGGTCATGGTCTCCCCGGACAATCCCGTCACTCCGGCGAAGGTCGCGCTCGGGAAGACCCTCTTTTATGAAAGCCGGATATCCATCGACGGAACGGTCAGCTGCGCCCGCTGCCATCCGCTCAGTCTTTATGCGGTCGACGGCCTGACGAAATCGGTCGGCAACCGCTGCCGGACGAGCGACCGGAACGCCCCGACCGTCTTCAACGCCGCGGCCCAGATCTCGGCCCACTGGGTCGGGAACCGAATGAGCGTCGAGGACCAGGCCCGGCAGGCGCTGGTCGGAGGGCCCAGCTTCGGGATGGCCTCCTACGAGGCGGCCGAAGCCAGGTTGAGGGCGATCCCTGGCTATGAGGCGTTATTTCAGAAGGCCTTTCCGGGCCAGCCGGAGCCGGTAACAGCCGCAAATTTCGCCTTGGCTGTCGGCGCTTTCGAGCGGACGCTCGTGACCCCCGCCCCCTTCGACGCCTTCCTCGGCGGGAACGGCCCCGCTCTCGACGACCTCCAGAAAGCCGGATTGAAGGATTTTATCGAAACCGGCTGTGCGAATTGTCACAACGGGGCCTACTTCGGCGGCCGCAGCTACCAAAAGTTCGGCGTCATCGAGCCCTACTGGAAACGGACCTTAAGTCCGGATATCGATCGCGGCCGCTACCTCGTGACCAAAAGCGAGGCCGACGACTACGTCTTCAAGGTGCCCGGTCTCCGGAACGTTCAGATGACCTCGCCCTATTTCCATGACGGTTCGGTCGGCCGCTTATCCGATGCCGTCTGGATCATGGGCCAGGTCCAGCTGGGGGCGGACCTCGCGGAGGCCCGGGTCAAGGGGATCGTCGCCTTCCTTCACGCCCTGACTGGCAAGGTCGCGGCGGGGGCCCTCGAGGTCCCCATCCTGCCGGCGGCGGAAGCTGCAACCGTGGACCCGCGGCCCGGTCCCGTTCCCGCTCCCGCGGCGGGGCTCTCGCCGAACGAGGACCTCATGCAGGAGCACGCCCTCCTAAGCCGCGTCCTTCTCGTCTACGAGGAGATCGTTCGCCGCGCCGAGAACGGCGACCGCCCCAATCCTGACATTCTCAAGCAGGCGGCAGGGATCATCCGGCACTTCGTCGAGCAATACCATGAAAAGCTCGAAGAAGAGCAGGTCTTTCCCCGCTTCGGAACGTCGGGGCCGCTCGCCGACCTCGTGAGCGTCCTCCTCGAACAGCATCGCGCGGGCCGGGTCCTGACCGGGAGGATCCTCGAGCGGGCGGATGCCTTGGCCAACAAGGAGACGGGCGAGCGACAGAAGCTCCTGGACGACATCCGCGCTTTCATCCGGATGTACAGGCCGCACGCGTCCCGCGAAGGCTCGGTCCTCTTCCCGGCCTTCCGCGGGCTCCTGCCGGCGAAGGAGTTCCTGGACCTCGGGGACAGGTTCGAGGCCAAAGAGCACGAGGCCCTGGGAGCCGAGGGCTTCGAGGGCCAGGTCGCACTCGTCGCGGAGCTCGAGAAGCGCCTGGGCATCGGCGATCTCCGGCAGTACACGCCGAAACGCGCCCCGTCGCCTTGATAGCCAGAAAGGGTCAAAACGAAAGGCGCACCATGCTGAAGAAACACCCCCGCGCCCTGGCCTTCATCTTCTTCACCGAGATGTGGGAGCGGGTCGGGTTCTACACGCTTATGGCCATCCTCGTCCTCTACATGGACAAGGTCCTGGGCTGGTCCGACGCCCGCAAGGGCGACTCCTACGGGATCTTTCTGGCCCTCTGTTATTTCGTCCCTCTCCTCGGGGGCTGGCTCGGGGACAAGATCATCGGGCAGATCCGGACGGTCAGGGCCGGCGCCTTCCTGATGGCCCTCGGCTACGTCGGTCTGGCCGTGTCCGGGCCCGGCCGCGTGGTCCCGTTCTATCTAGGTCTGATCCTCATCGGCTTCGGCACGGGCCTCTTCAAGGTCAACATGGCCGTCCTCGTCGGCAATCTCTACTCCGGAAGGCCCGAGCTCAAGGACGCCGGGTACAACATCTTCTACATGGGCGTCAATTTGGGGGCCATGGTCGCGCCGCTCGTGGCCACGGTCAACAACGCCGTCTTCCACAGTTACAACCTCTCGTTCTGGGTCGCGGCGGTGGGGATGGTCTTCGCCCTGATCATCTTCCGCGCCGGCGAACCCCGGCTCCGGCCCTTCGACTGCAAGCTGGGGACCGGAGGGGCGCCCTCGCCTCAGGCCGCCGGGGAGGCCGCGCCCGTGTGCCCGGCCGTGGACAAGCGCGAAGAGCGCCAGCGCATCGCCACCTTGGTCATCCTCTTCCTGATCGTCATCTTCTTCTGGGTCGCCTTCTACCAGAACTTCTTCGGCCTGACCCTCTTCGCGGAGCGGTCGACCGTCGTCCTGAAATGGCTCCGGCCCGAGACCTATCAGTTCTTCGAACCGTTCTTTATCCTCGCCCTGACCCCGCTCCTACTGGCCCTCTTCAGCCGGCTGAACCGGCGCGGCAAGGAGCCGTCGACGCCGGTCAAGATCCTGCTCGGCATGCTCATCATGAGCCTGGCCATGATCATCATGGTCTGCGCCGCGCTCGCCGGCGGCAACCGGGACCAGAACATCATGTCGCCGGCCTGGCTCGTCGGGACCTACTTCTTCGTCACCCTGGCCGAGATCCTCATCTCGCCCATGGGCCAGTCGTTCGTCTCCAAGGTCGCCCCGCCACGGATCGCCGGACTGATGATGGGCGGCTGGTTCGCGGCCACGGCCGCCGGGAGCTACGGCAGCGGGCTGCTCGGAAAATCCTACAGCCGTCTCCCCCACGACCAGTATTTCCTCTTCCTCGCGGCACTCATGGTCCTGGCCGCCGTCCTGGTCGCGATCTTCCTCAAGAAGCTCAGGCGCTTTGCCGCGTGATGATCGGAGGACACGCATGACCCTCATCCAGGAAAAAATCAGACAGTCCATCGGCCTCCTCCAGGAGTTCGGCGTCGACTGCTGGATCACCTTCACCCGGGAGAGCGATATCTGCGGCGACCCGACCCTCGTCTTCCTGGCCCCGGGGCCCGTCACGTGGCACTCGGCCTTCATCGTCTGCGCCGACGGGCGGACGCGGGCCATCGTCGGCCTCTACGATCAGAAGGGCGTCGAGGAGACCGGGGCTTATGACAAGGTCGTGGGATACGTCACCGGGATCAAGGAGCCCCTTCTCGAATTCCTGAAGGACGTGAATCCGCGAACGATCGCCGTGAACTACTCAAAGGCCAGCGAGATCTGCGACGGCCTGACCCACGGCATGTACCTGACGCTCCACGACTTCCTGGCCGAGGCGGGCCTGGCCGAGCGCCTCGTATCGGCCGAAAAGATCGTCTCCGCCCTGCGCGAGCGGAAGTCCGCGGCCGAGATCGGCTGGATGAGACAGGCGGTCCGGGCGACCGAGGACATCTTCGACCTCGTCGTCCGGTTCATCGCTCCGGGGCGGACCGAAAGCGAGATCGCGGCCTTTATCCTGGCCGAGGCCGAACGCCGGAAGTTGCCGACGGCCTGGGGCCGGGCGACATGCCCGGCCGTCTTCACGGGTCCGGACACGGCCCAGGCCCACTATGCGCCGACCGGCCGGACCGTCGAGGCCGGCCACGTCCTCAACATGGACTTCGGCGTCAAGGTCGAGGGCTACTGCTCGGACATGCAGAGGACTTTTTATGTCCTTGCGCCCGGAGAGACGGCCGCGCCCGACGACGTCATGAAGGGTTTCCGGACGATCGTCCGGACGGTCGAGGAGTCGAAAGCCGCCATCAGGCCGGGGGTCGAAGGCCGCGCGGTCGACGCCGTCGCCCGCTCCATCGTCGTCGAGGCCGGCTACGCCGAATTCCCGCACGCCCTCGGCCACCAGGTCGGCCGCTTCGCTCACGACGGGACGGCCCTGCTCGGACCGGCCTGGGAGAAGTACGCCCAGAAGCCCTTCCAGAAGCTCGAGGAGGGCATGGTCTTCACCATCGAGCCGCGCCTGACCGTCCCCGGACGAGGGGTCGTTACGATCGAGGAGATGGTCGTCGTGACCAGAGACGGCGCCGAGTGGCTCGGCCGCCCGCAGAGAGACATTTTCCTCGTCGGCTGAAACATATGAGGGATAGGGCTCCGGGACTTCGAAAGTTGGCCAGGATCACCCTGCCCCTTGCCGTCGCCGTGTTTGTCGTTTCGTTCTTCACGCGCAGCCGCCTCCCCGACAAGAGCATGATCCTCGGGCCGCTCCTGCAAAATCCCGTTCAGACAAAAGACGGCCTTCCGGAACCGTTCGAAGTCACGCGCAAGAACGTGACCTATACCGTCACGCCGCTCTTCGGCTACGAGCTCTGGGGGATGATCGTCTCCTACCATCACTCCTCCTCGTTCGTCGACATCTCTCACAAGCAATGGAATGATTTCCTGAACACGAAGGACATCTGCGTCATCTGGGGCCGGAATGCCGAGACTGGTGTCTACTCGAGGATGACGTTCCGGAACCGGGATTTCACCTGCTTTTATCGCTACCCCGACCGGGAGACGGGCGAGCTCTTCACCGAGAACTGCCTGTCCAATAACCACCTCCTCCCGGCCGACCCGATCGTCGCCGGCGCCGTCCTCAAGGCCCGCAAGGGCGACCAGGTCCGCTTCAAGGGCTGGCTCGTCTCCTACGGCGTGAAGGGGGCGCCCTATGCGCGCCGCTCGAGCACCCTCCGCACCGACCGGGGCAACGGCGCCTGCGAAGTCGTGTACGTCACCGAGTTCGAGATCCTGCGCGAGGCCAACGCCGCCTGGCGCACGCTCCACCAGCTTTCCCTCGTCCTGGCCGTCCTTTCCCTCGGCGTGTTGATCTTCGTTTGACGCTGACCGGCAGATTGGTCTAGATTGCCGTTGATGTCTACCCGGCGATCTCAGGAGCCACGGCCAGCAGGGTCAGCCGGCCTTCCAAAGGCGGCGGCAAGCCTCGTTTGGACGCTCATGTTCGCTGCCGCTTGCGCAACGACGCCGTCCAGCCGGTCTGTCCAGCCTTCCGTTCAGGTCAGTCCCTGCAGCCGGTCGTTCGTTTTCGTCGACCACGGCCGTCTTGCGGCCAGGATCGAGATCCCCGAGGGCGCGGGGGACGTCGAGCGGCGCGCCGCCGACATCCTGCAGACATCGATCTTCAAGATGAGCGGCGTCGACCTCCCCGTCCTCACGACCCGTGAGCCGGGCCAGCCCGGCGTCGCCGCGATCGGCTTTCCCCGAAGCGACCTGCCCCCGGTCATCAGCTCGGCGCTCGCGTCGCTGCGTCCGGACGGCTTTGCCGTCGCCACCTCCGGCGGAAACCTCTATGTCGCGGGCGGCGGCGGCAAGGGCGTCATCTACGGCGTCGTCCACCTGCTCGAAAAGTATTTCGGCTGCCGGAAATTCAGCCCGTCGGCCGAGCTCTTCCCGCCGCGCGACGAACTCGCCCTCGGCTGTCTCTTCGAGGTCGACAATCCCGTGAACGAGGTCCGTATCGTCAACGGGGACTTCGCTCTCGACGCCGACTATCTCGACTGGATGCGCCTCCACAGCGCGTCGGACCTTTACGGGACGGGCTACTACGTCCACACGTTCCAGCGGCTTGTCCCCTGGCAGACCTATTTTGCGGACCATCCCGAATACTTCGCCCTGATGAACGGGAAGCGGATCATCGACCAGCCCTGCCTCTCGCGGCCCGAGGTCTTCGACATCGCCGTGGCCCGTCTCCGCGAGGACATGGCCGCCCAACCCGAAAAGACGATCTGGTCGGTCAGCCAGAACGACAACTTCTCGTACTGCCAGTGCCCCGATTGCCTGAAGGTCATCGAAGAGGAGGGCTCGCCGGCGGGCCCCCTCCTCCGCTTCGTCAACCGCATCGCCGCCCTCTTCCCCGGCAAGACGATCTCGACCCTGGCCTATCAGTACTCGCGCCCGGCGCCCCGACTGACCCGGCCGGCCCCGAACGTCGAGGTCATGCTCTGCACGATCGAGCTCAACCGCAGCCTGCCGATCGCCGACGATCCCTCGAGCGCTTCGTTCGTCCGCGACATCGAGGACTGGAGCCGGATCTGCGGGCACCTCTATCTCTGGGATTACACGGTCAATTTTTCGCATTTCGTCTCGCCGTTCCCGAACCTCCACGTCCTCCAGCCCAATATCCGTTTCTTCACGGAGCAAGGCGTCCGCCGTCACTTCCAGCAGACCAATACGAGCCCGGGGCACGAATCGAGCGAGCTCAAGGGCTATCTCCTGGCCAAGCTTCTCTGGGACCCTGACACGGACGTCGATGAGGTGATGGCTGACTTCCTCGGAGGCTACTTCGGCCCAGCCGGACTGTATGTCCGCCAGTACCTCGACGCCTTGCGCGGGGCGCTCGCGCGCTCCGGCGCGCGCCTCGACATCTACGAACCGCCGGCCGTCCACGCCGCGGATCATCTGTCCGCCGCCGATGTCGCCCTCTACGACAAGCTCTTCGACCGGGCCGAGGCCGCCGTGGCCCGAGATCCCGAACGCCTGACGCGCGTCGAGACCGCCCGCCTCCCTTTGATGTATGCAAAGATCGAGATCGGCAAGGACGACATGTTCGGCCCGCGCGGCTTCTATGAGGAGAAGGCCGGCCGCTTCGTTCCCAAGACGGCCATGATCCGGCTCGTCGACGAGTTCGCCGCCCGATGCCGGGCCGGAAACGTCCTGACGCTCAACGAGTCGGGCCTGACGCCCGAGGCCTACAACGAAGGCGTCAGGCGCTTCATCGACGTCCAAGTCGAAGGCAATCTGGCCTTCCGCAAGCCGGTCGCAGCCGATCCCCCTCCCTCGTCAAAATACGCCAAGGGTGACCCGGCCGTGCTGACGAACGGCGTCCGCGGCGCGAGCGATTTCAAGGTCCACTGGCTGGGTTGGGAGGGCGTTGATGTCGTTCTGACGCTCGACCTTGGGGGCCCCGTGGCCGCTCGTGAGATCGCCTTGAGCACGCTCTCCGACCACCGGAGCTGGATCCTCCACCCGGACCGCCTGGAATGCTCGGTTTCGGCCAACGGCGCGTCGTACCGGGACCTGGGCGCCAGGTCCGCAAGCGGCGATCACCGGGACGAGGAGGCGATCCGGACCCATCTCTGGGAGAACGCCCCGGCCGGCCCCGGCATTCCGGCTGCGATCCGCTTCGTCCGTTTCCGCATCCAGGGGACCAAACGCCTCCCCGCCTGGCACCCCTCGGCCGGCGGCCTATCCTGGGTTTTCGTCGATGAGATCGTCGTCCGCTGAACTGTTCGCAGCGGGCTTGTTCCCAGGGGAGCCTTCGGGAGATCCCCCTTCGGCCAGGGGAAAACTGGTTGATCTGTCCTCCCCCTGGGGAAAACCAGCCTTGCGGCCTGCAACCTTTATCCCCTAAAGGGCGTTGAGTACATAGGAGTCTGGTATAATAGACAGATAGGGCGACTAAACTACAGATGAAAGATATACTGAGTAATCTGTTCTCCCCTGGGACCCCCGGTCGGAGGCGGTTCCTCGCCCTGGGGGCGGCCGCCTTGGTCCTGCCGTTCGCCTCCCGGCTGGCGGCCTTCGCTTCCCCTGAGCCTCTTCCCGCCGACCGCGACCTCTCGTTCTACAACATTCACACCGGCGAATCCGAGGCCGTCGAGTATTGCCGGAATGGCTGCCTTGTCCCCGACTCGCTCCAAAAGGTCAACCACATCCTCCGTGACACCCGGACCGACGAAATCAAGGATATCGATGTCGACCTGCTCGACCTTCTCGTCCGCCTGGGGCGGACGCTCCCGACGGAGGGGCCCTTCCACGTCATCTCCGGATATCGTTCCAAGAGCACGAACGAATACCTGAGGAAGACCGGCGGGGGCGGCGTGGCCGCCAACAGTCTCCATCTCGTCGGCAAGGCGATCGACATCCGCGTCCCGGGCGTTGCGCTCCGGGACCTCTACCGGAAGGCCGTCGGCCTTCAGGGCGGAGGGGTTGGCATCTACCCGGGCTCGGATTTCGTCCACGTCGACGTCGGCCGCGTCCGGACCTGGTAGCCCCTAGCGGGCCGTTGCCGCCGCGTGTTCTTCCAAGGCCCTGACGAGGGCCGCGTCCCGCAGATAGATGTCCTGCCGGAATTGGACCCGCCCGTCGACACCCAGCCACGCCGTCCAGTAGAGGATATGGACCGGGAGCGGTTTCCGAAGAGGAATGACCTTCGTCTCTCCCGAATCGATGATCTCCAGGATCTTCTCCTTCGTCCAGGACGGATCATCGCGCAGGGCGTAGAGGGCGAGGTCAAGGGGCTTCTCGATCCGGATGCAGCCGGAGCTGAAATCGCGGACCGCTTGGTTGAAGAGCCAACGCTCGGGCGTGTCGTGCATATACACGTCGAACTTGTTCGGGAACAAGAACAGGATCCGGCCCAGCGCGTTCTGCGGGCCCGGGTCCTGGCGGAACTTGAAGGATAGGCCGTTGGCCTTGATCTGTGTCCAATCGACGGCCGCGCCGTCGATCTCCCGGGCCCCGTCCGACCAGCTCTCGAAGACCCGGATGCCCTTCTTCTTGAGATAGGACGGGTCCTTTTTAAGCTTGGGCAGGATGTCCTCACGGGCGAGCTTAGGCGGCACGTTCCAGGCCGGGTTGAGGGTGATCGTCGAGATCTTGCCGCTGAAGTCGGGCGTCTGCCGGTAGGCCCGGCCGACGATGGCCGGCATGAACAGGACCGCCTGTCCCGCCTCGAAGACGCTGACCCGGTAGCCGGCGACGTTGACCATGATGAATCGATCGCCCAGTTCCTCGGTGATCCAGCGCCATCGCTCGAGGTTGGCCCGGAGTTGCTTCAGCCGCTCCGCCGCGGAGGTGTTCAAGGCCGCGGCGGTCGCCGCGCCGACGGCGCCATCGGGCTCGAGGCCATGCCGGTCTTGGAACTGCTTGAGACCGGCCTCGAGGGCGTCATCGAAAAGCTCCGGCTCGGGCGCCGGCTCCTGGGAGAGGTCGCCCATCGCCTCCAGGATCTGCCGCAGGACCGTGACGCGGGCGTCCCGGTCGCCCTTGACGAGCTTCGGGCCCGGCGGGAATCCGGGCCAGCCGCCCGCGGCGGCGAGGGCGGCGTACTCGACATGCGCTTTCCGGATCCCCCGGTAAAAGGAGTTGGCCGGCCGGAGCGAGTCGAGCGCGGCGGGGACATCTCCCGCCGCCAAACCCTTATCCAAGGCCGCCGCAAGGTCCCCGACGCGCCCCTTGATGGACCATTCGGACTGGATAGTCTCCGGATTGACCTGGCCATGGACGAGGTGCGAGCCGCACAGGAGAAACCCATCCGTCAGGAGCATCTCCAGATCGGCCAGGTCCTCGGGCCGGACGTCGCGAAGGCTCTTCTTGCGGGCGGCGTCGATCCCTGCGAGCAGGGATCCGACCGCGGCCAGGTGATAGTTCTCCGGGTTGAGGCCGTCCTGGTCGACCTGGCGCAGGGCGGCGATGAAAGCGCGGGCATCGCCCAGGGCAAGGCGGTCGTCGATCCAGGCCGGCCGGAAATCCCGTTTCCGGTAGAAGCCGGGGAGGACGTCGGAGCCGCAAATCCGGTCGCGCCGGCAAAAGACGGGCCCCTCCGATCCCTCCGTTCCGACCCGTTCCATTAAAACGGTCCGGGCCAGCTCGGCCGGGTTCGGGGCCGCGGCCGGCGGCCGGGAGCGGCAGGCCGAGGTCCCGGCGATAACAGCGGCGATTACGGCGGCCGCGGCGCGGACCGAGCGATTTCGAGTTCTCATCATGACCACCTAGCTTTCCATATTACCCGGAGCGGCGCGAAATTTCCACTTGCGGTGCCGTCGGGCACTTGACGAACCGGGCCGGCTTCCGTATGTTGGTTGAATCCGGGGCGAAGGAGAGCGAGGCCATGAGCACGGAACTCAGGAAATCCGGCATCGAGATCATCGGCGATGTCGGCTGGGGAACTCATTTCTGCCAATTCTACCGAACGGCCCAGGATCTCCTGGACATCCTCGTCCCCTATTTCGTGGCCGGGTTGCAGAACAACGAGTTCTGCATGTGGATCACCTCCGAACCCTTGGGCCGCGAAGCCGCGGAACAGGCCTTGGCCGAGGCTTTGCCCGATTTCGAACGCTACGTCCAGAAGGGTCAGATCGAGATCCTCCCTCACACGGACTGGTATCTCCGTGATGGGACATTTGACTCTCCGCGGGTCCTTGACGCCTGGGTCCGGAAGCTCGAAATGGCCCGGGCCAAGGGTTTCGACGGCTTGCGGCTGACGGGGAACACGTTCTGGCTCGAAAAGAAGGATTGGCAGGCCTTCACGGATTATGAGGCCGCCGTGGACAGCGTGATCGGTCGGTATCGCATGCTGGCGGTCTGCACCTATTCTCTCGACCGCTGCGGGGCAAACGAGGTCCTTGACGTCGTTCGCAACCACCGCTTCGCCCTTGTCCGCCGGGAGGGCGCATGGGAGCTCATGGAGAGCACGGACAGCCGGCGGGCCAAAGAAGCCTTGCGCCGGCAAGCCCAGTTCCCGGAGGAGAATCCCAACCCGATCCTTCGCGTGGACAGGGAGGGGATCCTGCTCTACGCCAACACCCCGGCCCGCGATCTGCTAGCGGCGTTGGGGGCAAAGGCCGGAGGTCCCCTGCCCGCCGTCATAAGCTCGCTGGCTGCCGGATCATTCGACCGCAGCGAGCTCGTCGAGGCGAAAACCGCGGACGAACGAGGCCGCGTCTTCTCGCTGACCGCCGTCCGTCCTCCGGGGGAAGCCTACGTCAATCTCTACGCCCACGATGTCACGCGGCGCGAGCGGTCCGAGGAGACCCTGCGGGAAAGCGAGGAAAAGTACCGCCAGCTCTTCGAGAATATGTCCGAGGGCTTCGCCCTCTACGAGCTCATCGAGGACGACCGGGGGCGGCCCGTCGACTGGCTCGTCCTCGAGGTGAATGACGCCTATACGCGTCACACCGGCGTGCCCCGGGAAAAGATCGTCGGCCGGCGGATCGGCGAGGTCTTTCCCATAGCCCTCTCCGATTACCTTCCGCTCTTCGCCCAGGTGGTGGCCACTCAGGTCCCCCTGGACATCGAGACCTACGGCAAGGCCATCGGCCGTTACCAGCACGTGGTCACCTTTCCGGTCGGGGGACGACGGTTCGCCAACATCATCGAGGACATCACCGAGCGGCGGCAGGCCGAGGACGCGCACCGGGCCAGCGAAGAGCGGTACCGCGCGCTCTTCAACAACATGACCGAAGGGTTCGCCCTCCATGAGATCCTCCTCGACGAGGCCGGCCGGCCCAACGATTATCGATTCCTCGAAGTCAATCCCGCTTTCGAGCGGCTGACCGGCCTGCGACGGGCCGACGTGGTCGGACGAGCCGTGACCGAAGTCCTGACGGATATCGAGTCTTTCTGGATGGAGACTTACGGCCGCGTGGCCCTGACGGGGGAACCGTACAAATTCGAAAGGTACTATCCGGAGCCGCTCAATCGCTGGTTCGAGGTCTATGCGTACCGACCGGCCCCCCTTCAGTTCGCGGTCGTTTTTATGGATATCACCCGGCGCAAGACCTCGGAGGCGGCCCTCCTCGAAAGCCAGAAACGGCACGAGAGGTCCCAAGAGATCGCCCATCTCGGGAGCTGGGAGCTCGACATCGTCCGTGACAGCCTGGTCTGGTCGGATGAGATCTACCGGATCTTCGGGCTCCAACCCCGGGAATTCGGCGCGACTTACGAGGCCTTTCTCGCGGCTGTCCACCCCG
>JADGNU010000316.1 GCA_017883305.1 Candidatus Aminicenantota bacterium
AACGGCCGTGGGCTTCGAGAACTGCCGCGGCCCGATCGCGCTCCAAGGGAAGGGTCCTGAGCCGATAGAAGACGGGACGGAACAGGGAGTACAGAGCGTAGACGAGGGCGGTGATGGAGATGAGATCGAGCGAATCGAGGAACCAGGCGGCGAAGTGCGTCCGGGCGATGAGGGCGGGATCGCTCGCGAAGGCCAAGGCGGCAATCGTCCGTCGGATGCCGTCCGCGACGGTGAACGAGATCCCGAAATCCTTCTCGTCCAGGAGCCAGAAGCCCAGGGTCCCGTAGAGGAGAGTGACGGCGAGCGCCGTCATGAGTCTGGCGAGCGTCGAGCGGAAATCGGGAATGCTGCTCTTGACCGTAAAGCTTTTTCGGGCCAGAAAGAGGACGACCATAAGGAGGAGAGAGCTGGCCGCCTCTTCATAGTCCAGTCCCTTGGTCAGATGGAAGACGACCGACAGCCCCGCCAGGAGCATGACCAAGCCGTAGGCCCTCTTCTTTCTCCTGAAAATGTTCAGGGAGGAGACGGCCAGGGCAAATCCGATGAGGAGAGAGAGGAAGCGGGAGATGTGCAGGAACTCCAGGGGAAAGACGTCGCTCAGAATCGAAATGCGCCCTGGCAGGGACCTCCCCGCCGCCGAGACGATGGTGACGATTCCGCTGCCAAGCGTGATCAAGCCGACGGCGCGGACCATAAGGCGGCCGGAGATCGGCCTCCGGCCTTCGGAATTGGCGAGGAGACTGATGGGATCCTCCGCGCTATTCCTTCTCCAGGATCCCGATCCCGATATCGGCCGCGTCCGTATCCACGATCACGACGAGCGTTGCATTGACCTGATAAGAGGTGATGTTGTGGGTGACGCTGTTCACCGTGAAGGTGCCCGTCCATCGTCCCGCGTTGGCCGTGTCCGCGGCGAAACTACCGGCGAGGCTCAGGCCGGCCGAGGTCAAACCCATTTCATTGATGTCGACGGTCCCGGTCAGCGCTCCCCCGGAGGCCACCGACTGTCCGACCCAATCGGTCTCCCCGGCGGACCCGACGAACTGCAGGTTCAGGGCATAATGACCTTCAAAAACGCCCGCGGCTTGGGGAACGATGTATCCGGAGGCGATCGCGCCGCCGTCATTGTCCATGACGAGCGCTCCGCCGCCGCCGCTGGCACTGTTCGGATCGAAGAGGTTGAGGGCCGGGGAAACGGCGAAAATCAGCAGGGTGGAGACGCTTCCCCGCTGGTCGACCTCGGCAGGAAGGGTCAGGGTCCCGACACCGTTGCCGGCGATCGTATAGCGGGCCTGGCCCGCGATCGAGGTGAATGTCGTCACGCCCCCGTTGTTAAGGTCGGCGGCGCCGGTCGCAAAATTCCCGGCCCCGTCCGCCGAGAACTGTCCGGCCATGGCCAGCGGTCCAAGAGCCGTCCCTCCGGCTTGGAAAAGGACATAATTGCCGGTGAGCGACGCGTTCGAGAACGTCGCGTTCGCCCCGGCATCGCCTTGCCCGTACATGCTGCCTCCGGTCATGAGTGTAGGAACGTCCGGTTCGATGAGCCGCAGCACCTGGCCTTGCACGGCGTAATACACGAAGTCCAGGCCGACGCTGAGCCCGAGCGTCCCGCGACCGAACGAATCCGGCGCCGTCAGCGATCCCGTGGTCGCCGAGGTGAATGTGAAGCCGCCGTCGTTCTCGTAATAGGTGCCGCTGGCGATCGTCCCGGACACGGCGTTCATCATGAGGACTCCGCCGTGAGTGATCGGCGACCGGTTGGTGATGTCCACGCCCTGGGCAGTAAAGGCGAACGCGCCGCTGATGGCCGCGGGGTCGAGGGCGCTGGCGGCCTGGGCATCGAGGCTGCCGCTCGAATTGGCGGTCCCGTCGAACTCGATGATCAACGCATGGGTGGTCGAGGTGACGGCGATGCTGAAGGTTTCGACGCCGTTTTGGGGCAGGTTGGCGTTGCTCACGTCGAGGGTGATGCTGCCTCGGCCGTCCGGCCCGACGGCGTAAGCGCCGGTGAGGGCGTCGGGTCCGGCCTGCATCGACTCGTCCGCGTAATCCTGCTCTCCCGCGGTGATATGGCCGTTGCCGTCCGCGACGATCGTCCCGACGGCGGAATAACTGCCGGAGCTGTTGACGCCCTGGACGGAAAAGACGTACGTGCCGTTGAGCATGGCATTCGAGCCGATCGGCACGATGGTGATGGCGATGCTGGCCTTGGCGCTGGCGTCGGCGACCGCGGTCGCGGTGACGGTCACGATGCCGGGAGACGCGGGCGCCGTGAAGACCGTCGCTGAGCCGCTGGCGGTGTGGGCCGGGGCAAAGGTGCCACAGGCCGTGCCGCTGCAAGACCAATCGACGCCCGCGTGCGAGGAATCGTTTCCGATGTTGGCGGTCAGGCTCGCCGATTGGTTGATCGTGAGGGTACTGGGGGCGTTGATCAGCTGGATGATGACGGCCGCCGGCGTCTCCCTGGCACAGGCGGAATAGGAAACGATGATCAGAGCGGCGATTGCGGCCAGCCCGATGGCATTAGGCAGACGGTGGTGCGTTATCATGGTGGTCCTCCCGGCTTCGTTTTAGTGCAAACTCCGTGCCATCTGCCCGGTACCGGAAGGCTTTCTGCGGCCCGCGGTATCCCCGCATTTTTCCCTGTAACTTCCGGCCGCCGTGAGGGATCACAGTCAGCGTGCGCGGTTTTCCCGCTTCCCGGGGTTACATAATCGATGGCCGGCGCCCGCGCCTTCCTGTCCGGCAGGATAACCGCGCCCAAATTTGGCTGGTTGGGGGCAGGAGGCGCCCGGCTTCAAGGGGGGAAACTCCGGGGAATCCTTGGCATGAAGATTGCACTATTATTAAACAAGTGAGAGGAGGCTAAACCATGAAGATCTTCAAGTCCATCCTGCTCGTTCTGTTCCTGTGCGCGGCCGCATACGCCCAAACGGAGGACCTCGGCATGGGGGCCTTCGCCAACGAACGCGGGCCGATCCTGGTCGCCGTCGACGCCGCCCTAGTCGACTTCCAGATCAAAAGCCCC
>JADGNU010000099.1 GCA_017883305.1 Candidatus Aminicenantota bacterium
AGATAGACGGAGAGGCTCGAGAGGGGCGTCAGTGCGAAGCCGCCGGCTATCTCGCGAGGGAAAGTCAGCCGTCCGGTCACATCTTGGGTCGCATAATAGAAATCGATGAGGTCGGAAACGCGACGTGACGGCCGATGGGGATCGGGGACCGTGACGCCGGATATATCCAGCTGCGCGTTGAAAATGTCCGTGCCCGCATAGTCGATGGGGACGCCCTGCTGGTACCTCGCCCCGATCCGGAGCGCGGGGACGACCTGCCACAGGGCCCCGGCCACGAAGCCCAGGCCGTTGCCGTGCAGACGATGACTGCTGTCGATATCGACCGGCCGCGCGAGGGGGTAGTTCGGGATGTCGAAGGGGATCGTGTGGAGCCAGCGCAGGCTCGAAGATACGACGTCGACCCCGGCGCTCAGGGCGAAGCCCTTGACCACCTCGACGGCTACGATAGACCGAAAATAAAGCGACCTCAGCCGGTTGCGCTCATTGAGCGTATCTCCGGTCCAGCCCGGTGTCCAGTACGATTCGTAGTTGTAGGGAGAGAAGAGTCCCGTGCCGATGGTGACCCGCTTGAACGGCTGCCAGGATACGGCGACCGAGCCCAAGAACTCGGACGGCGCGGTCCGGTAAGGCCCGGGGCCCCCGTCGGGCCAGGCCGCGGTCGCCGTCCGCGTGCTGAAGGCGATGTTCGTCTTGAGGCGGAATCCGGAGAGGAAGGCCAGGCCGGCGGGATTGTAGAAGAGGCCGGAGGCGTCGTCCGCGAGGGCCGTGAAGGCCCCGCCGAGGGCCGCGGCCCGGGCGCTCGGTTCGTGGAAGCTAAAATCGTCGGCGCCGAGGCGGGACGGGACGAGGGTCAGGGCCAGGGCCAGGACCGAAACAAGGGCCGGAACGAGCCCTTTCGTGCGGGAGGAACTTGTTCGAAAGATGATCATGATGCTCGGCCTGCTTCCGAGCGGGCTATCTTAGCACTGACCGGGGGGAATGGGAAGCGGCCCGGGTTGACAAAATCCTGAACGGGCCTCATAGTCATTTTATCCGGAGGCCGGCATGCGGCGCGGCGGCAAACGCGGCACTCTCCTTGTTGTTCTTGTGCTGGCGTCCCTCTCCGTCCCTGTCCTTGTCGGGGCCGCCGGGTCCGGACGTCCCGGGTCGTCCAGGCAGGCGAAAAGCCAGGCGGCCGGGGCGGCCTTCCAGCACGAGGTCACCGTCACCCTGAAGCTCATTCAGGTTTTCGTCACGGACGCCCGGGGAAAAGCGGCCATGGACCTGAACAAGTCCGATTTTGCGTTGTACGATAACGGCGCGCTCCAGGCGATCACGGATTTCGAGAGTCACGTGCTGGCCGTCGCCGCGGCCGGGCGTGCCGAGGCGGCGCCCTCGCCGGTCCCCTCCTCGAAGACCGCTGCTCCGCTCCTCAACCGCAAGTTTTTCTTCATCATCGATTATCTCAGGAACGATCTCGAAGGCGTCCAGAAGGCCAAGAATGCCGTCCTCGAATTCCTCGACACGAAGGTCCAGCCGGGGGACGAAGTCTCCCTCTATACGCTGTCCCCGATCGGCGGATTGACCCTCCTCGATTATCTCACGACGGCCCGCGACAAGCTCCGGCGGACTCTCGCGAAGCTGCATGAAGCGCCGGGCATCACGCCGGTTGCGGGCGAAAGCGAGCTCTACGGGCACGAGCCCATGGGCATGGAAGCGCTCGCCGCCGACGTCTTTGCCCCTCACGGGGGCCATGGGGGGACCGGGAGCCGGAATCACTTCGCCGAGATCGCGGCTTGGGCCAAGTCCCTCCGGGCGATCCCGGGCCAGAAGAACGTCATCCTGTTCTCCAGAGGATTCGGCGAATCCGTCATCCGGCCCGGCGATTCCGCGAACTCGCTCTTCCAGCTGATGACCAGGGAGCTCGCTACGGCCAATGCGCCGGTCTTCACGATCAACACGACCACCGGCGTCGACGCCAAAATCGCCCAGGGTGTCTTCCCTGAATCGTCGCTCGATTATCTCTCGCGGACGACCGGCGGCAGATATTTCCCGGACGTCAACTATTATGCCCGGATCGCCACGGACATCCAGGATTCCACGGCCAACTATTATGTCCTCGGCTACAGCATCCCCGCCGCCTGGGACGGGAAGTACCATGACGTCAAAGTCGACGTCGTCAAGCCCGGATACAATGTCTATGCCCAGAGGGGCTACTTTAATCCTGTGCCGTTCGGCAAGCTTTCGCCCATCGAGAAGCACCTCCACCTGCTCGGCCTGGCCCTCGGTGACAGGGCCTCCGCCGCGAGAGACCTGGATTTCCCGATGCTCGCCGTTCCCTTCGCCATGGGCCAGGGGGTGGATGTGCTTTTGCTTTCCGAACTTTCCGCCGAGTCGATCCGGAACGCGGTCGGCGACCGCGTCGAATTCGTCAGCCTGGTCTTGAACGAGAACAACGCCATCGTCGACGGGAAGAGAGTGGACCTCGATTGGAAGGATTTCGGGACCGGCAAGGTCTATCAGTATTCGACGGTTTCGCTGGAGCCGGGGCGATACGACTGCCGTGCCGTCATCAGGAACCTCGACGACGGGCGGGCGGCCGTCGGATCTTGTTCGATAGACATCGCCTCTCCGCAGACCGGAGGTCCGGCCCTTTTCCCGCCGCTGTTCCTGGTCCGCGAGCCTGAAGCGCGGTATCTCAATGTCGCATCGCAGGTGAAGGGCGGCGGCGAACAGGGCCTCTCTATCTCCCGAATCTTCCCCTTTCCGGCCAAAGAATACGTCCCCCTCGTGGGCCCGCTCGAGCAAGGCGCGACCTCACTATTCGCCACGCTGCGCTGCGAATGGAAGGAAGAGCGTCGCGGCGAGGGCCAGATGGATCTCTCGGCTTGGCTCTCGCCCGAAGGAAGCGAGGAACGGGAGCCAGTCGAGCTAAAGCTGCTCGAGAGCGTCAGCCGCGACGAAGCGGACTTCTATCTTCTCGAGTTCGGGCTCCCCGATAATCTCATACCCGGACGCTACCGGCTCGATATCCAGGCCGAAGATATGGTGAAGGGCCCCGCCGTCCGCACAATGGGCTCGTTCACCGTCCGATGATTTCCGTTTGGGTCACCGGGGTCGGACCTCAGCGAATCCATAATAAATCAATGATTTAGATCATAATTTGGGACGAAAACGGCCCTGATTGGGGGCTTTTTGGGGCCGAAATGAACGGGTCAATCCAAAGCGTGATGACAATGTTTGTTTTTGGCCCGAAAAACGCAGTTTTAAGGCCCAAAATAGGCTTAAAATCGAAGGTAAGTCGTTGATAATATTACGATAGCTGAGGTCCGACCCCAATGTGACCTCTTCGTTAGAAGACGAACCCGACGCCGAAACCGAATTGCAGGCGGCTCGAGTTGTACGTCAACTCGAGCGCGCGGGAGGCTGATGCAGCCGGCCCTCCGGTCGCATAGCGGATGAAGACATCGAACGACAAGCCGCTCACCTGCTTGCCGTTGCCCCGTATCGAGTAGAGAGGCCCTTCGTAGCCGAACCCGAGCGAATAGACGTTGCGGTCTAGATCGGGATAGACTGGCGTCCGCGCGGCCTCGTCGACCGAGCTCTGGTGGCGAGCGTAGCCGGCGCGCACGGCGGTGTATTGGCCGGGCCGGTATTCGACACCGGCCTTGATGGCCGTGGTGTCACGGAGCGCCAATTCGACGCCCTCTGAGGTGAAGATCGAGCTCTCGAACTCGCTCCATCGGGCCCATTCGATATCGAGATAGACTGAGAGGGGATCCATGGGAGTCAGCGCGACGCCACCGGCGATCTGGCGAGGTAGGGTCAGCCTCCCCCGTACGGCCTGATTCATGACGTTGGTCGCGCGGCAGTCGATGGGCAGGCGCTCCTGGTACTTCGCGCCCACCTGAACGGCCGGGACGATCTTCCACAGCGCCCCGGCGACGAAGCTCATCCCGTGGCCGTGGAGACCATAATTGCCGACTTCGAGACCATTGACGAGCGTATCGTTAATGACACCGATGAAGTCGGCAGGCTGCCACCGCGCGGTCGAGGAGACGAGATCAAGGCCCACGCCGATAGCCAGGCCCTTGATCGGCTCGATCGCGACCGCCGTCCGGATGGCCATGGTCCGGAGCAGGTTGCGGCCGCCGATGGATTGGCCATCCCCCCGGGGCGTCCAAGCGGATTCGTAGTTGAACGGCGAGAAGAGCCCGGTCCCGATCGTGGCGCGCTTGACGGGCTGCCAGGACAGAGCGACGTTGCCCAGGAACTCGGAAGGTTCGCTCTCGAACAACGCTCCGCCATCCGGCCGGGACGCGCTCGTCCCGCGCTTGCCGAGCATGACGTTCGTCTTGATCCGGAAGGTCCCGAGGAACGCCAGGCCGGCGGGGTTGTAGAAGAGCGCGGTCGCGTCATCGGCTCGGGCCGTGAAGGCGCCGCCAAGGGCGGCGGCGCGGGCGCTCGGCTCGTCGAACGAGAATTCCTGGGCGCCGAGCAGGTCAGGCGACAGCAGCACGATCAAAGTGACCGTTAGGACCAGACCTAAGATCTTCATAGAATCACGCTTCCTTTCACGCGGCGTATCCTATTACACCGTTCCGGAATGGGACGGCCGCGAGCGTCTCTTCTATCGCTTGATCAGGCGGATGGTCTTGATCTCGTAAGGGGCCAGCGGCACCGTGATCGTCGTCCCGGTCCCGATCGTCTTTCCAGTCGGACGCTCGATCAGATCGCACTCGCTGGCTTCGACTTTCCAGGGGAGCTCGATCTTGGCCTCGGTCTTCTCGCCGTGGATCTCGTAGAGCCTGAGGATGAGGCCCCACTCGGCGTAGCCCATCTCCTTCTTCACCGCGGACAGGATGACGTTCGCCGGCCCGATCTTGATGAACGAATGGACCTTCGGCAGATCTCCGCCGTGAACGAGCGGCGCCCGCGCGATCAGGGGATTGCCGAGTTCCAGGCCTCTTCGCGTCACCGCCGCGCCCTTCCAGTCCCCGCTGTGGGGCAGGACCGAGTAGAGGAGCTCCTGGCGGCCGCGGTCTGCTTCGGAGTCCGGGTAGGTGGCCCCGTGGACGACGGACATGCGCATGACGGCGTCCTTGACGTCAAAGCCGTACTTCGAATCGTTGAGAAGCGCCGTTCCGTATTGACCCGACCCGTCCGTGACATCGATCCAGCGCAGGGCCGGGACTTCCGTCCCGTCGGCGGGGCGGGCGATCGAGCCGTAGGGGATCTCGAAACGGGCGGCCGGAGATTTGATGTCGAGCGGGAAGGCCGCCTTGATCATGATGTTCCGCTCGCGCCAATCCAGGCTCGTCCGGCAGTCGAGCCGCGGCAGGCCCCGATAGAGGGTCAGGTCCTGCACGAATGTCGAGTCGCGGAAGCGCGATTTGACCCGGAGGACGACCCGCACCGGGCCGCGCTCGACGAGCTCCAGGATCGCGCCGTTCTCTCCGGCCCTTCCGGCGAGTCCCTTGAAGCCCAGCTCCCAGGCCGACATCTCTTTGGGCTCGTCGATGATCGCTTCGAGGACGTTCCCGGGACCGGCCAGGACTTCGCGCTTAGCCGTCTTGTCGAAGAGGCTTTCGATCCAGCCGGTCTTCGGGTCGAGGCGGACCTTGAGGAAGTCGTTTTCGATCTCGTTCGCACTGGCCTTGACGCTCGTCGTGCCGGCCCCCTCCGTCTCGGCCGGGATGACGCGATAAAGCCTGTAGCCGAGCGAGGGCACGCCCTCGGCCATGAAGACGACGCGGAAGGTCGTATTGTCGCCCTGAGCGCGCTTTTCCAGCACCTGGACGGGCACGTCTTTCCCCTCGCCGTCGGTCATGCGCACCGTGTCGCCCCAGGGCTTGGCCGTTTTCGCGTCCGGCGGGACGACGATGTCGGCGAACGCGGGCTCCGTCCGCTCCCAGAAGAGCGGGTTGTAGACGACGACCGGGAAACCCTCGCCGCGCGTGTCGATGGCGTTCCCGATCGTCTCGAGCGAGAAGTCGAGCGCCCGTTCGCCCCGCATCCGCGCCTGCCGGTAGAATCCGCCGACCTCGTCGTAAACGGGGCCGATGCTCGAGCCGTCGAGGATGTCGTGGAACTGGTTGCGGAGGACGATCTTCCAGGCCTCGTCGATGTCACGCTCAGGGTAATAGTCCCGGTATCCCGAGGTCGCGGCGATCGCGGAGAACTTCTCGGCCGTGACGAGGAGGCTTTCGAGCTGGCGGTTGTTCTTCTTGGTTGCCGTCTGGGTCGTATAGCAGGCCGGGAAGGTGAAGTTGAGCTCGCGCTTGACGACGGGCAGCGAAGCGCCGTTCGCGGCCGCGATCCCCTTGAGATAGGGCTCGGGGAGGTCGAAGACAAGCCGCGGCTCGTTCGGATCCTCTTTGAATTTCTTGATCGCGGCGAGATCCACGTCCCGCGGCCCGCCGCCGTGGTCCCCGGCGCCGTAGAGGATCATGAAGTCCTTGATGTCGGTGTTCTTGCGCGCGGTCTCGAGGATCTTGCGCGTCCCGTCCTGGAGACTGACGTTGTACCAGCCGGCCGGCACGTAGCCGAGGACGCGCGAGCCGTCCATCCCTTCCCACCAGAAGAAGTGGGTCGGGTCCGGTCCGGGCGCGCAGCGGCCGAAGACGTAGGAGTCGATCCCGGCCCGCCGCAGGATCTGGGGCAGCTGCCAGTTGTGGCCGAAGGTGTCGGGGTTCCAGCCGACCTTGACGTCGACGCCGAACTTGTCGAGGAAATAGCGCTTGCCGTAGAGGAGTTGGCGGGCGAGCGCTTCGCCGTCGGGCATGTTGGCGTCGGGCTCGACCCACATGCCGCCGACCGGGACCCAGGTCCCTTCCTTGATCTTCTGTGAGATCTGGGCGAAGAGCTCGGGCTGGTCCTTTTCGATCGCATCATAGATCGCCGCCTGGCTCTGGGCGAACGTCAGGCCGGGCATCTTGTCCATCTGGGCCAGGGTCCCCTTGAAGGTATAGCGGGCGATATCGGAGACGGTCTCTTCCCAGCGCCAGAGCCAGCTCAGGTCGATGTGCGCGTGGCCGACGAGATGGGCCGTGAGCGCGCGCGGCGGCACGGGCGCCGGGGCGGCCGCGGCCGCCGGCTTCTGGCCCGATGCGGTCTGACCGGCGACGCCGGTCGCCGTCGAGGCGCCCAGGGCGATGACGGCACTGACGATGACGAGAGCACGAAGAGAACGGATCTTCATGGGTTGCCTCCTCCGGACGGACGCCCGTGGGCCCGCCAGGGGCTTCGATTATAGAATTTCCGGGAGGTCGAACTCAACCCTAAGCCGCGGCAGGGACCTGTTGAAGCCTCAATCGTGGACTTCGAACTCGACGGTGAAGAACTTGAAATCTTTGTAGACGACTTCGGTCTTCGAGCGGACGAACGCCTTGCCGGACTCCTTGAGGTAGGTTTCCTCGACGGACAGGCGGCTGGGGAACCGGATGCCATTCTTTTCGGCGCTGAACTCGGAGCGGATGTTGAGCCGGGGCTTGCGCTTGAAGGCCTCGCCCCTTTTGGCGAACACGTCGAAGTTCCCGACGCGGTCCTCGCTCCACTCGATCTTGAGGATGTTCCCCGTGGCGGGGTCGATCCAAGATCTGCCGTAAAGGTTCCGGGTGGCCGGCGCCCCGGGCTTGGGTTTGGCGTCGACGATGACAACCGGGGTGCCGTCGATCTCGTCACGGCCGGCGATCGTAAAATCGTAGCCGGGCTGGAAGCGCTGGCCGAACAATCCGACCGGCGCGAGAAGAGCGGTGCCGAAGACGACGATCGATGTTTGGAGCTCGGCGTTGGGCACCATCTTCCTCTTGCCGTTCTCTTCGAGCTCGTTACGGATCTCGCGGATGGCCCGCCCGGCCCGGATGCATTGGTAGTCGTAGACGAAGCTGCGCTTGATCTTCCTCACGGTGCTGATCACGAGGGTCGGTCCGATATAGTTCGACGCGCCAGGCCCCGTATAGTTGGTCGAGCCGGGACCCAGTTGGAGGCTTTTTTGCGTGGCATCGAGCTTCGGGTCGATCGTCTCGCGGATCTCCTCGCGGCAGACGAAATCGAAGGCCGAGCTCTCGAGCTTACGGCAGTATTCGGCGGCCTTGGCTAAGAGGTTGTCGAGAGACGATGAGACAGGGGGGAGGGGACTTGGGGACGGCTTCTGGGGCGGAGCGGTTTGGGCAGAGGCTTGAGCGGCAGGCAGGAACGCAAGGGCCAGGACAGCCATCATCGCGACGGTCGATCGTGAAATGCGCTTACCCGGCATGGCTCCTCGCAGGGCCGCGACTTTCTCGCCCCAAGATTAGGATAGGCCCGCTCTCCGGGGAAAGCAAGCTGCAGAGAAGAAGGGGTCAAACCTACCCTTCGTTAGAAAGTAACGAAAGGTAGGTTTGACCCCTTCTTGGGATTCGGGCTAAACTCTGTCCTGGCGTAAGTACCGGTGCGCTATCTTTAATTTCGGTGACACATAACTAAACTCACTTAACTCCCCAATAAATAATTAAGTGTATTTAGTTGTGTGTCACCGAATCGGGGAGGACACGATGAAGGTCCGATACGGATGCGACGAGGGAGAGCTTTCTCATTACACGTGTTTTCGGACGTCCCACAAGCTCGCGATCGACGGCCGCCTGGACCGGCCGGCCTGGCGCGAGGCGCCCAAGTCCCGCCGGTTCGTCGACCTCGTGAGCGGCGTTCCCGGTTTCCTGGAGACGCGCATGGCCTCGCTCTGGGACGACGACTACCTCTATGTCGCCTTCTGGGTGAGCGAGCCGAACGTCGAAGCGAAGCTGGCCGAGCGCGATTCGCTCGTCTGGACCGAGAACGACGTCGAGATCTTCATCGGCGGAGAAGACTGCTACTATGAGTTCCAGATCAACGCCCTGGGCACGATCTACGAAGTCTTCTACATCTGGCAGGACGCGCTGAAGAAGGGCCGCCGCTTCGACCTGCCGGAGTTCGATCTTCGGGCGCGGCGCGTCGACGTCCTCGGCGGCTTCCAGGACGGCATGCGCTACGGCAAGCACCCGAGGGGCCTGCGCTGGGCCTTCATGGACTGGGACTTTCCGGGGTTGCGCGCGGCGGTCCAGGTCCAGGGGACGATCAACGACGCTTCCGACATCGACGAGGGCTGGACGGCCGAGATCGCCTTCCCGTGGCGTGGCATGAAGCATCTCGCCGGCAGCCGCCCGGTCCCGCCGCTGGACGGCGACGTCTGGCGCGTGGATTTCTCCCGCTTCGAGCTTCTGGAGAATTGCGGCGTCACGGTCGAGCCGCATCCCGGCTGGGCCCTCAACAAGCACGGCGTCTACGACTCGCA
>JADGNU010000317.1 GCA_017883305.1 Candidatus Aminicenantota bacterium
GTCGGTCGACTCGATGAAGATCTCCCGGACGCCCTTCTTCAATCCCGCCTCCTCTAGGATCCCCTTGAAGGGTGTGCCGGTCCAGAAGCTCGTGCTGATGAGGTCCCCGCCGACGGGATTGGAGATGCACGACAGCGTCAGGGCCTGGGTCTGCCGGGGCTTCGCGAGGATATCGTCGAGGGACAAGGACAGCGGATGCTCGACCAACCCCTCGACCTTCAGCCGCCACTTCTTCCCGTCGACCACGGGCGGCTTGAGATTGATGTCGATCCTGTAGAAATCGCGGTTCTTGGTCAGCTCGGTCCGCGTGCCGGGGACGGGCGGGAGCCTTTTCTCGAGCTGGAAGGGAGGGGGAGAGGCCGCCGGGCCCGATGTGCCCGCCGCCCGGATGACCTCTTCCTGATCGGTCTCCTCCAGGGGCTTCTTGTCCTTCCCCGATACGACGCTCACGCCGGCGGCGGTCACCATGACCACGAAGGATCCGGTCCCGACCAACCGGAGGAACCGGCGCCTCGCGATCGTGTCTTCGGGCGAGGCGTCGGACGACCCCGCAACTGCGGCGAGCGCCAGACCCAACAAGGCTCCGCCGCCGGCCAGGACCACCGCCAACCAAGGCACAGCGAGGAGCGGCCGCGAGCCCTGAAAACCCCGGGCCCATTCGATCCCGGCCGCCGAAACAAAGAGGAGGGCCCCGCCGAGTGATCCGTAAAGGGGCAGGCGGTTAGGCCGGCGTTTGCCCGCGACGGCCAGGACGATGCCAAAGACGAACCAGGTCATGGCGAATTGGGCCAGGGCCATGCCCTGCTCGGCCAGCTTGGCCGTGGAGGCCGTGGGGCCCAGATGGAGACCGCGGATGACAGCGACCATGGCGTCGATCGAACGGGCGATCAGGCCTCCCGGGAGAGTGCGGGCCATCCAGTCGAAAATATCGAACGGCAGGTAGGGCAGTCCCGCGAGACGATGCCCGAGATAGGTGAAGGCGATGACTGCTCCGCCGACCAGGAGTCCTAACGCGCCCGCCAAGGATGTGCTCAGCTTTTTCATTGTTTGCCCCCCGGCTCCGAGGCCAGCATGTGCAGATATGTCCAGTTTAAGGGCTTTCCCGGAAAGGGTCAACAATCGACCCTTGACCGGGTCTTGCCGCCGGGGCTATCATCCGGGTGCGAGAGGAGAGACCGTCATGCGGCAGGAACGGCAGAGCCACGAACCGCCATCCGCCATCGCCGAACGCGGCTGGCGCTACCATCATCTTGGCATTCCGACCACGGTGCCCCACCCGGGCGAGATCTATCTGCCCCATCTCAAGATCCACGTCTCGGGCTTCGAGACGAGCCCTTTCGGTATCGAGTGGATGCGCTTCGACCCGGACTGCGAAATCTCCGAGCTCGTCCGGACGATGCCTCATATCGCTTTCGAAGTGGACGATCTCGAGGCGGCGCTGGCCGAGCTCGATATCAAAAGCGAGATCAGCTCGCCCTCCAAAGGTGTCCGCGTGGCCATGATCGTCGTTGACGGGGCCCCCGTGGAGCTCATCGAGATCCGCAAACGGGGCGGCTGTTCGAAGTGAGGCCGGGCGAACGGCCGGTCCCTACGGCCTCCGGGCCAGGACGGCCTTCTTCAGCTCCGGATGGATCTTGGCCTTGTGCGCTTCGGCCTGCGCGAGGACCGCGCGGGCCTCGTCGACGCGGCCGCCGATGAACAAGAGATTGATGAGGTTGTTGTAGGTTTCGCGGAAGTCCGGGTCTTTTGCGATGGCCTGACGGTATTGGGCCTCGGCCTCCGCCGGCCGCTTGAGCATAAAGAGAACGTTGCCGTGCCAATAGCGATAGAGGGCCGGGATCCCCGCGACGTCCTTATCCGGATCCGTCCTGTTTCGCTCTTCCTCTTCCCTGGTTAGAACTTGTTTGGAGTCCTGGAGCGCAATGTCGTATCTGTTGGGCATACAGGATCCGCGGCCCTTCACCGCAGCGGCCGCCGCCGCGAGGTCCGCGATCTCTCCGGTCATGCGATCTATGTCTTCCGACTGTTTCTGGCGCTTCTGCCCTTCCAAGACGAGAAGCAACCGGGATATCGTGATGTAACCCTCTTCGGCCGACCGGAGGTGCTCGAGCGCGTTCCCGTATTCGCCTCTCTTGTAGAGGACCTGGGACATCAGGAAATGCGCCTCCTGATGCTCCGGCAGCTCTTTCAGGCAGAAAAGGGCCTCCTCTTCACATTTGTCCAGGCGGTCCTTGCGGAAAGCCGTTTTGGCCTTCTCGATATGGGGAGAAAGCGTCGCGTAGGCATTAATGAGCGCGAGACCCGTGTCCTGGGCCTGGGCTCTCGGGACAAGAGCCAGAAGGGCGATCCATAACGGCAGCCTTGCGATCCGTTTCATGGCGCTAGCGTTTCCCGATCCCGTTCCAGGACGGCCTTTTTCAGCTCCGGATGGATCTTTGCCTTGTGCGCCTCGGCCTGTGCGAGGACCGTGCGGGCTTCGTCCACGTGGCCGCCCATGAACAGGAGATTGATGAGGTTATTGTAGGTTTCGCGGAAGTCCGGGTCCTTAGCGATGGCCCGCCGGTATTGGGCCTCGGCCTCCCTCACCTGCTTGAGCATGAAAAGAACGTTGCCGTGCCAATAGCGGTAGAGGGCCGGGATCGCCACGGCATCCCCGCTCGAACTCGATCTGTTCCGTTCTTCTTCGTCCTTGATCATCTCATGTCTGGCGTCCTGGAGCGCCTGGTCGTATTTATCGGCCAAACCGTTTCCATGGCTTCTGGACACGGCGTAGGCCCCCGCGAGGTCCGCGAGTTCGTCCATCAGACGGGTCACATCCTCCGGCCTTTTCTGGGCGTTTTCCCGCCCCAAAAGAAAGAGAGCCCTGGAGATCACGAGGTAGCCCGCTTCAGCGGCCTGGATGTTTTCGAGCGCCTTTCCGTATTCGCCCCGTGTGTAGAGGACGAGAGACATCAGGAAATGGGCCTCATGATGCTCGGGCAACTTTGCCAGGCAGAAGCGAGCCTCCTCTTCACATTTTTCG
>JADGNU010000100.1 GCA_017883305.1 Candidatus Aminicenantota bacterium
CCTTTTTTTGCTCCTTCTCCCCGCGGGAGTTCGTTCACGAGGCGGTGAGGGCTGTCGCGACAAGGCCCCCGTGAGGGAAGGGGGCCGGCAGGGAGCGGAGTCTGTGGAGCGACCATCAGAAGCGCGACGGAGCGACTCGGAGGAGCGCTTCTGGGAAATATCTTAAAAAGACGCTCTTCGCGGAGAGAAGGAACTCCCGAGCCGGGACAGAGATAGAATGGCCATGGACATAAAGCCTCGCCTGGTCGATTCCCACGCCCACCTCGACATGCCCGAGTTCGACCCCGACCGGGCCGCGACCGTCCGCCGGGCCTTCGACGCGGGCGTCGTCGCCATCCTCTGCCCGACCGACCTGACGCGTCCCGCCAGTTTCCTGGCGATCGCCGCTCTGGAAGGGGAATTCCCGACGGTCCTGGCCGCGGCCGGCGTCCACCCTCACCAGGCCAAAGACCTCACGCAGAGCCATCTCCGCGAGCTCGAAGGTCTGGCCGCCCGGCGCGCTATCCGGGCGGTCGGCGAGATCGGGCTCGACTACCACTATGATTTCTCGCCCGCCGAGGTCCAGCGCCAAGCGCTGCGCAGCCAGCTGGCTTTGGCGACCGCGGCCGGCCTGCCGGTCCTCCTGCACAGCCGTCTCGCCGGCGCGGACATCATCGCCGCGGTCGACGCCGAGCGATTCCACGGCGGGGGCATCCTGCACTGTTTCACGGAGGACTGGGAAACGGCCCGGGCCATGCTCGACCGCGGCTTTTTCGTCTCATTCTCGGGCATTCTGACCTTCCCCAAGTCGGGCGCCCTGCGCGAGGTCGCCTCGCGGGTCCCCCTCGATCGTCTGCTCGTCGAGACCGATTCCCCTTATCTCGCCCCCGTGCCCTACCGGGGGTCCGGGCGGAGGAACGAGCCCGCCTTCGTCCTCGAGACGGCCCGCGTCCTGGCCGGGGTCCGGGGCCTGCCCCTCGAAGACCTGGCCGAAGCGACGACCCGGAATTTTGCCGGTTTCTTCCCGTTTGAAAAAACGGGGGGCTGATGTTAAGATAGCGGCGCCATGGGCTTGGATCACTCGTTCGATATCGTCTCGCGCATCGATCTCCAGGAAGTCGCCAACGCCGTCAACGTCGCCCTCAAGGAGATCCGCAACCGCTTCGATTTCAAGAACAGCCGGGCCGACATCGCCCTCGAGAAGGACAAGATGACGCTCGTCGCCGAGGACGAATTCAAGATCAAGGCGCTGCGGGCGGCCCTCGAAGAGAAGCTGGTCAAGCGGAAGATCCCCCTGCGGGCCCTCGAGTATCGCCGCATCGAGGACGGGGCCAACCGCACGGTCAAGCAGGACGTCCTCTTCCAGGCCGGCATCCCGATCGAGAAGGCCCGCGAGATCGTCAAGCTGATCAAGGGGGAGAAGTTCAAGGCCCAGGCGGCCATCCAAGGCGACGAGGTCCGGATCTCCTCGGCCAAGATCGATGTCCTCCAGGAGGTCATGGCCTTTCTCAAGGGGAAGGACCTCGGCATCCATATGCAGTTCATGAACTACCGATGACTTCGCCGACCCCCCTGCTCGACCGCTGGTCGTCCGTCCCCAAGTGGAAGGACATGTCCTTGCTCTACAAGGAGATCCGGTCCGATCTCGACCGGGTCGAAGACCGGCTCGAATCCTGGTCCCGCTCGTCCAACCCCCTGACCGCCGAGATCAGCGGCTACGTCCTGCGCAAGAAGGGCAAGCGCCTCCGCCCGGCCCTCGTCCTGCTGACCTCCCGCCTCTTCAGCCCCGGCAGCGAGGAATCGGTCTTCCTGGCTTCGCTCGTCGAGCTCCTCCACACCGCCAGCCTCATCCACGACGACATCGTCGACAATGCCGGCGTCCGGCGCGGCAAGGAATCGGTCCACACGAAATGGGGGCCGAACATCACCGTTCTCCTCGGGGACTATCTCTACATCAAGTCCATCGGCCTGTCGCTGCAGTCCCGCCACGAGCGGGTCATCCGGCTCCTGGCCGACGTTTCGGCGCGGATGGTCGAAGGCGAGCTCGACGAGTACGCCCGGAGCGGCGATCTCAAGATCACGGAAGGCCAGTACCTGGACATCGTCGAGAACAAGACGGCCGTCCTCTTCGGCGCCTGCTGCCGCATCGGGGCCATCCTCGGCCTGGCCTCGCCCGAGGAGGAGGAGGCCGTCGCCGCGTACGGCCTGAACCTGGGCAAGACCTTCCAGATCGTCGACGACCTGCTCGACGTCACCGGGGATGCCCGGGTCCTCGGCAAGCCCGTCCTGTCCGACCTCGGCGAAGGACGGATCACCCTGCCGCTCATCCGGGCGCTCGAGTCCGGCGGACGCGCCGGGCGGGATCGGGTCAAGTCGCTCGCCGGCCGCAAGGACATCTCCGGCGAGGAGCGGCGCGAGCTCGTCGCGGCCCTGGCCGCCGGAGGCGCCCTGGACTATGCCACCGGCCGCGCCCGCGAATTCGCCGAGAAGTCCCTCGAGGCGATCAACCCCTTTCCGGACACGACGCCGCGGGAAACGCTCATCCGGCTGGCCGTCTTCGGACTCCTGCGGAACCGGTGAGGTCCCAAGCGGGGGGCGACATGACCGAGATCGAAGTCAAGATCAGGATCGACGATCCCAAGACCTTTCGGGAGAAAATCCTCGGGCTCGGCGCCGTTGTCTCCCGGGACAGGCATCTTGAGCGCAACAGCCTGTTCGATTTCGACCCCCCAGCCCTCCACCAGGCGCGCCGGACCCTCCGCCTGCGCACGGCGGGGAAGCGGGCCACGCTGACCTTCAAGGGCGAACCGCAAAAATCCCGATCGTTCAAGGTCCGCGAGGAGATCGAGACCCAGGTCCGTAACCCCAAGGACTTGAGGACGATCCTCAAGGCCCTGGGCCTCCGGGAGACGTTCTCCTACACGAAGCACAGGACCGTGCTCAGGAAGAGCCGGCTGACCATCTGCATCGATGAGACGTCCGTGGGGAATTTCGTCGAGCTCGAGGGCGAACGCCACGAGATCACCCGTTTTGCCCGCTCGCTCGGATTCGGGCGGGCAGACTTCATCACCCTGAGCTACGCGGCGCTGCTTGGCGGCCGGGGAGAAACGCACCGGGCGGACTGAGCCGCCGGCGCCGGCTTAATCGTCCTTGTCGTCTTTCGGGATGGCGTCCTCTTCCTCGCCGTTCTCTTCGTCGGCCCCTTCCTCTTCGTGCTCTCCCCCGGGCTCGACTTCGACGTCGCCTTCGACGTCCTTGACGGCGAGGCCGTCGGATTCCACCGCTTCGTCGGGGATCCCGCCGCCCACAAAGACGCGCTCCTCGCGCTCGGGGACCTCGTCGATCCGGGTCGGGATGATCTCGTATTCGATCAATCCGTTCCGGACCTCGGTCTGGGCGATGCGGATGGGGTTCTTGGACCGGCCTTGGATCTTGGGCTTGGCGCCCTTGAGGAGTTGCTTGGCCCGTTTCGCGGCAATGATGATGAACCGGTATTTGCTGTCGACATTCCCAAATGCGTCCAAAGTGTGTCGGCTCCTGCGGAAAATTAGACAGATGTAATGGCCAACGATAGCAGAAACCGGGGCAAAACGCAAGGCCCCGGAATTGTTTTGACAGGGGGAACGTCCTATGGTATCTAGGATTTCTTCCAATCCCGAGGAGGTCCCATGACTCAAGGCGTCACCACCAACGGCTGGATCTTTCTCGTTTTCGGCTGGGGTTTCATCCTGACGTTGACTATCTACTGCTTCTCCCGGGTCCTCTTCGCCAAGAAGCCGGAGGTCGTCGTCGAGGCCGGCGGCCGCGAGCAGTGGGGCTCGCGCATCGGCCTCATCCTGGCCGTGGCCGGCAACGCCATCGGACTGGGCAACTTCCTCCGCTTCCCGGTCAAGGCCGCGGCCAACGGCGGCGGCGCCTTCATGGTCCCCTACTTCGTCGCCTTCATCCTCCTCGGCATCCCCATGATGTGGGTCGAGTGGACGATCGGCCGCATGGGCGGCGTCCACGGCCACGGCACGACCCCGGGCATGCTCAACCTCCTCTGGAAGAAGTCGCCGTCGAAGTACCTGGGAGCCTTGGGCATCGTCATCCCCTTCGTCATTGTCATCTACTACAATTTCATCGAATCGTGGTGCCTGGGCTACTCCTGGTTCTCGGTGACGAGCAAGTATTTCGGCCACGCCAACCGCGACGCCATGGGCCAGTTCCTGCGCGGCTTCCAGGGTGTCGAGTCCAACCAATTCTTCAGCAACCTCTGGCCGGTGCTCATCTTCTGGGCCATCACCATCGGCCTCAATTTCTATTTCCTCTACAAGGGCATCTCCAAGGGCATCGAGGTCCTGGCCAAGTACGGCATGCCTCTGCTCTTCATCTTCGGCATCGTCCTCGTCGTCAGGGTCCTGACCATGGGCACGCCCGACCCGTCACAGCCGGAGCTGAATATCGCCAACGGCATGGGCTACATCTGGAACCCCGACTTCAGCCGCCTGGGGTCGGCAACGGTCTGGCTGGTCGCGGCCGGCCAGATTTTCTTCACCCTGAGCCTCGGCCAGGGCATCATCAACACCTACGCCTCCTACGTCCGGGAGAAGCAGGACATCACCCTCAACGGCCTCACGACCTCGGCGACCAACGAGTTCGCGGAGGTCATCCTCGGCGGCACGATCGCCATCCCGATCGCCGTCGCCTTCTTCGGCCTCACCGAGACCCAGACGATCGCCCAAGGCGGCGCCTTCAACCTCGGCTTCCAGGCTCTGCCGGTCATCTTCCAGAAGATCCCGCTCGGCCAGATCTTCGGCGGGATGTGGTTCTTCCTGCTCTTCATCGCCGGCATCACCTCCTCGGTGGCTTTGACCCAGCCGGCCATCGCCTTCCTCGAGGACGAGTTCAAGTGGAAGCGGGAAAAGGCCGTCATCGTCGTCTTCTCGGTCCTCGTCGTCCTGTCGGCGATCGTCATCGCCTTCTTCAAGTTCGGCTTCCTCGACGAGCTCGACTTCTGGGCCGGCACCTTCGGCCTGGTCGTCTTCGCGGCCATCGAGATCGTCCTCTTCTCCTGGGTCTTCAAGCTCAAGAAGGGCTGGGTGGAGATGCACAAGGGCGCCGACCTCAGGGTCCCCGGCATCTTCAAGTTCGTCCTGACCTGGATCACGCCGCTCTACCTGCTCATCATGCTGGGCGTCTGGACCTACCAGGACGCGGTCAAGGAGTTCCTGATGACCGGCAAGGACCCGGCCAACCGGCCCTATCTTTGGGGCGCCCGGGCCATGATCGCCGCCATCCTCCTGGCCGTGCTCGTCCTCATCCGCAAGGCCTGGCAACGGAAAAAGGGTGGGGCGACCGAAGGCGAGGAGGCCCGTCCGGTCCGATAGCAGCGACGGCTCGGTCTTCTCTCGCGCGCCATCCTCCGCGTCGCGGCAGCGGCCAGGACGAAGCCGTTCGTTCGATTGAATTCATCCGGCGTCTGTGATAAAAATAGGGGTGCGGCCAGGGTTTAGAGGAGAAGGATGGATAAACGGATCTGGGCCATTGGCGGCGGCAAGGGCGGCACGGGCAAGAGCTTTATCGCCGCGAATCTCGGCCTCCACCTCGCCTCCCTCGACCGTGAGGTCGTCCTGATCGACGCCGATCTCGGCGCCCCGAACCTGCACACCTTGCTGGGGATGAAGGCCGCCCACCCGGACCTCGGCGACTTCCTGACAGGTTCCCTCCCGTCCCTCGAGGCCGCGGCCGTCGAGACGCCATACAAGAACCTGCGCCTGGTCCGGGGATCGGAAAACATCCTTTTTATCGCCAACCTCGCCCATTACCGCAAGCTCCGACTCCTGCGTCAAGTCCGCCAGCTCCCGACCCAAAACGTCATCCTCGATCTGGGCACGGGCAGCTCGTTCAACACGCTCGATTTCTTCCTGAGCGCCAATCCCGGCGTCGTCGTGACGACGCCCGAACCGACGTCCATCGAGAACACCTATCTCTTCCTGAAATCCTGCATCATGCGGGTCCTCAAGCTCTACATGGACCACTACAAGATCCGGGACCTGCACCAGAAGATGCTCGACCAGATCGAAAAGAACTCCCAGTCGCTCTACGGCTTCTTCAAGTCGCTCATGGAGACCGACCGGTCCTACGGGACCATTCTTTATCGGGCCCTGCGCGGCTTCCGGCCCTGCCTGGTCATGAACAAGGCGCGGGACCAGGAGGACGCCCTCCTCGGGCGGTCCGTGGCCGACGTTGTCCGCAAGTACCTACTCATCGACATGAAATACCTCGGCGCCGTCCCGTTCGACGAGGACGTCCACGACTCTCTCCGCGCCCTCCGGCCGTATTACCCGGACCACCGGAACTCGGCCGCGGCCAAGGCCATCCGGCAGATGTCCGAGGAGCTGGCTTACTCGATCGAGTTCACCCTGCGGACGCCCCCCGAGGTCCGCCTGCCGGACGCCTGATGCTGAAGAGAATCGAGGACTGGAACTATTACGAGCTCCTCTCGGTCGAGAGGACGGCCTCACAAGACGAGATCTGGGAGGGCTACCAGGCCGCCCTGTCCACCTACAAGGACGGGTCTCTCGCCCTCTACGGGCTCGTCTCCGAGGTTGAGCGCGGGCTTATCCTTGAGCGCCTCCAGGAGGCCTTCCAGACGCTCCGGGACCCCGACAAGCGCAAGGAATACAACCTGGCCCTTCTCCGGCACGCCCCCTATTTCCCGCCCCAGGCGCCGTTCCGCAAGTCGGTCGGCAAGCTCGAGATCGAGGAAGCCCCGCCGCGAAAGACGATCTGGGCCCGTCTGAAGCGGCTGTTCGTCAAAAATCCTTGACGATGTCGTCGCCGTTGTCGAAAACCCGGTCCGGCCCGGCCGAGCGGAGCCGGAAGCTCGAGTCCGACAGCCGCTCATAGCGGATCTTCGTCCCCCACGCATCGGGCAAGGAGCCCGCCGTGGGGTGGAAACGCCTCAGCGCGTCGAGCGATTCGGGGAGACCCTCCCCTTCGGTCGCAGAGGTGAGGATCACGCGCGACAAGCTTTCCAGGTTGACCTCGGTCAGCTTGATCTTCGATTCGAGGTACTTGTCGACCATGATCTCGAGGCCCCCCTTGTCGTCCTTGGCGGTCTTGGTGAAGAAGATGCCATAGACAATGACCAGCACCAGAAGAAGGCCGATGATCAGTCCCCGGAATTTCATTCAGACCTCTTCCGCTGCGCGCTCGGGCTCGACGGCCCCTCCGGCATACGCGGCGATCCGATCGGCGATCCTCGCGACGATGGCATCGGGCACTCCGTCGGCATGGACAGAGCGCAGCCTCATGTCGCAGATCTCGTTGACATAGTCGACGACGATGAACCGGCCGCGGACATCCATGGCCACTTCGGTCGAGAAGAACCGGAGCCTGGAAACGCGGGCGATCGTCCGGACGATCCCATAGATCGGGATGAGCCCGTGCCGCGCGGCCTCGTCGTACCCGATCTCCGCATAGAGATGGCTGCGGTCGTCCCACCAGGTGAGGTAAACCTCGCCGAGCACATAGAATCCCCTCAACCAGAACCTCCGCTCGTTACGGACCTCGGGGATGACCTTTTCCTGGAGGAGGTATTTATCGGCCGGGTAGCTCCTCCGGGCCGCCAAGACGTCGGCGAGACCCGCGGCGTCGGCGACGACCCCGAGACTGCCTCCGGTCGTGTTGGCAGGCTTGATGACGAAGGGGACCCCGAGCGGCGCCAGTTCGCGGGCCGTCAGGCGGATGTCGGGCTGGGCAACGTAGGCGGGGAGGATCACCGTGTGGGGCGTGTTGATGCCGGCGGACAGGAATTCGAGGTGCATGGTCGCCTTGTCCGAGGCCCAGCGGATCTTGTCCAGGCCGTCGATAACGTCCCGTCCCCTCCGAAGGGCCAGGGCCTGCAACTCGACGAATTCCGGCGAGGAGCCCGAAGCGCGGTCGAGCAGGACGCGGAAGTCCAGGGCGCCGGACCGGAAATCCTCGAGGAAGCGCCGGGCGTCCGCCGGCGCGATGAGGACGGTGTCCAGACCGCGGCTTCGTGCCGATTCGGCGACGAGGCGCACGAAATCCCGGTCGTACTCCCAATCGTGGGTGATGGCCAGGTCGTATCGAGCAATCGGCATGGGACTCCGGCCGTGCCGGACGCACGAACCAGGGCGATTCTCCCCGAAAACCGAGGGGCTGTCAATCGGGCGGGGCCGAAGCCCGCTTCAGATCTTCTTGAAGACGTAGACCGCGCCCCGGTCTGATCCGGCCCCGTCCTCGCCGGAGGCGCCGACCAGGATGTACGAGCCGGAGATGGCGGACGACCAGCCGAACCAATCCCCGTTCGCGCCGTCGTTCGCCCGGAGGCGCTGGGCTTCGCCCCAGTTGTTCGCGCCGCCCTCGTCCTTGGAAAAGAAATAGGCCTGCCCCCGTTCCGTGCCTCCGCCCTCGGCCCAGCTGGCCCCGATGACGAGGTCCGCGCCGTTCAGGTCGACGCTGTAGCCGAAAAAGTCGCCGTCGTTGATATCGCTGGCGACGAGCTTCTTGATCTGGCCCCAGAGGTCCGCGCCGCCCACGTCCCGGCCGAACACGTAAACCGCGCCCCGGTTCGTTCCCCCGCCATCGTCCCAGGCCGAGCCCACGACCGCCAACGACCCATCGACGTCCAAGGCGTTGCCGAACCAAGAGTCGTCGGTCGGATCGGCCGGAGCGAGCCTTTTTGTGAGGCCCCAGGCATCGGTCCCGCCGAGGTCACGGGAAAACAGGTAGGCCGCGCCCCGATCGGTCCCGTCCCCATCCTCCCTCGGGGCGCCGACGACGGCCAAGTCCCCCTCGAGGGCGACGGCGTAGCCGAACCGGTCGCTGTCGCCGGGGTCCGTCGAGACGAGCTTGACGACCTGTCCCCAGTTGTCGGTCCCGCCCACGTCCTTGGCAAAGATGTAGGCCGCGCCGCGGTCCGTGCCCGCCCCGTCCTCGCCGTCCGACCCGACGATGAGCGTCTCCGCGTCGAGGGACACGGAGAACCCGAATCCGTCATTGTCGCCCTTGTCGCTGGCAGCGATCTTCCGGACCTGGCCCCAATTGTCGGCTCCGCCCTGGTTGCGATAAAAGAGATAAACGGCGCCCTGGTCGGTCCCGGAGCCGTTCTCGCCGACCGCCCCGACCGCGGCGTAGTCGCCCGAGAGGGATACGGAAACGCCAAAGAAATCGCCGTCGGCCGTGTCTTCGGCGACGAGCGTCTTGACCAGGCCCCATCCGTCAGTGCCCCCCAGGGTT
>JADGNU010000010.1 GCA_017883305.1 Candidatus Aminicenantota bacterium
CGTCGAGGTCCTCAAGGTCGTCGACCTCGACGGGGCGATCCTCCATGTCCTGAAATCGGAGATCGCGGCCGGGCCGGCCCGCGGGAAGATCGACCCGGCCACCCGGACCGACCATATGCAGCAGCATACGGGACAGCACGTCCTGTCCCAGGCCTTCTGGGAGCTCCTCAAAGGCGAAACGCTGTCTTTCCACATGGGCGCGGACGTCTCGACGCTCGAGATCGGACTGAAGGCGATCTCCGATCCCGACTGCGACCGGGTCGAGGACCGGGCCAACGCCGTCGTCTGGCAAAACCGGGAGGTCAAGACCTACTTCGTTCCGGACGAGAGGATCGGGGAAGTCCCGCTGCGGAGGCCGCCCAAGAAGCAGGGGCTTCTCAGGGTCGTCGAGGTCGACGGATTCGACTACTCGGCCTGCGGCGGGACCCACGTCCGGCGGACGGGTGAGATCGGGCAGATCAAGCTCGCCGGGGTCGAGAAGATCAGGGGCAACATCCGGTTCGATTTCCTGTGCGGCGGGAGGGCCTTGAGGGACTACCGGGCCAAGGACCGGGCGGCCCGCAAGATGGCCGCAGCGTTCTCCTGCCCGCCGGTGGAGATCCCGGGACAGGTCGAGAAGCTCCTGGCCGAATCGAAGGCCTTCAAGAAGCGGGCCCGCCACCTGGGCGAGCGGCTGGCCGCCTTCGAGTCGCAGGACGTCATCCACGCGGCCGCGGACCGCGTCATTGCCGGCGTCCTCGAAGACAGGACCCCCGAGGAGGCTCGCTTCCTGGCCCTCGCCATCACCAGGCGGGGCGATTTCGCCGTGGTTTACGGCGCCGCCGGGGAGCGCCAGGGTCACCTCATCCTGGCCCGTTCCGAAGCGTTGAAGGCGGACCTGCGGCAGCTCGTCCCGGTCGTCGCGGCCGTCGTTCCCGTCAAGGGCGGCGGAGGTCCTTCCCTGGTCGAACTGGTCATGCCCGACAAAGGCAAGCTGAAGGAAGCCGTCGATGCCGCCGCCGGCTGGCTAAGGGATCACGCGTGAAGCGGGTCCTCGTCATCGGCAGCTCCAACACGGACATGGTCATCCGTGTCCCGCGCATCCCGCGGCCTGGAGAGACGATCCTGGGCGGCACGTTCACCATGGCGGCGGGCGGGAAAGGGGCGAATCAAGCCGTGGCGGCGGCCCGGGCCGGAGGGCGGGTGACTTTCGTCGCCCGGGTCGGCGACGACGTCTTCGGAGAGCGGGCGCTGGCAAATTTCGAAACCGACGGACTCGACGCGCGGTTCATCGTCCGGACGGCGGGCTCCGCGTCCGGGGTCGCGCTGATCAACGTGGACGAACACGGCGAGAACAGCATCTCCGTCGCCTCCGGGGCCAACACGCTCCTCTCTATCGTAGATGTCGACCGTGCGGACGACGCGTTCGCCGCGGCGGATATCGTCCTGCTCCAGCTCGAGTCTCCGCTCGAGACCGTCGAGGCCGCGGCGCGAAAAGCGGGGGAGAGGGGCGTGCCGGTCGTCCTCAACCCGGCCCCGGCCCGGCCGCTCGAGGACGGACTCCTCCGACGCGTCGCCGTTCTGACGCCCAACGAGCATGAGGCCGAGATCCTGACCGGGGTGGCTGTCAGGGACGAGCGCGGCGCCAGGGAAGCGGCCGCGCGGCTCCACGCCCGCGGCCCGGCCACCGTCGTCATCACCCTGGGCGAACGCGGCGTCTTCGCCGCGGCCCGGGAATTCGAGGGCCTGCTCTCCGCCTTCAAGGTCGATCCCGTCGATACCACCGCGGCCGGCGATGTTTTTAACGGGGCCTTGGCCGTGGCCCTCGCCGAAAAGCTCCCCCTTGTCGACGCGCTCCGTTTCGCCCAGGCCGCCGCCGCCATCTCCGTCACCCGGCCCGGCGCCCAGCCCTCCGCACCGATGCGCGAGGAAATCGACGCATTCCTTGCCGACCGATCCTAACGGATCCCCGCGGATTTCATGCCTGTCTGGCCGGCTTCTCTGAAGGTGCCGGGTTTACGCATTGCGCATTTCCCCGCCTGTCCAGGCTCGAGCTTTGTGTATGAGTAGACCCGACACCTTCTAGAACATGTCCCCCAACTGCGCCCCGATAATAACTCCGAAGTGTCCGGAGCGAGGCGGCGAGGGCTCCGAGGACTTCGCTCCGTAGGCGGGGAAGCGAGAGATGATACCCGAGCAGAAGCCGAACGGAGGACGACCGATATTTATTCGTAGCGCAGAGATTCGATGGGGTCCATGTGCGCCGCCTTCTGGGCGGGGAAGATGCCGAAGAACAGGCCGATCGCGGCCGAGACCGAAAGACCGAGCACGACCGACCAGGGCGAGACCGTCGCGGGCAGGGGCGTTGCGGCCTTGACGATGAGGGCGATGGCGAATCCTGCGAGGACGCCGAGGATCCCGCCGACGCCGGTCAGGAAGATGGCCTCGATCAGGAATTGCTTCAGGATGTCGCCCGACCTCGCGCCGATGGCCTTGCGGATGCCGATCTCGCGGGTCCGCTCCTTGACCGAGACGAGCATGATGTTCATGACCCCGATGCCGCCGACGAGGAGGCCGATCGAGGAGATGACGATCATGACCAGGTAGGCCGCGCCGGTCAGCTGATTGTAGAGGTCGACCATGGTGTCCTGGGTCATGACGGCGAAGTCGTTGGGCTTGCCGTAAGGGACCTTGCGCCGCTGGCGGAGGACGCTCGAGATCTGCTCGATCGTCTCGCCGAGCATCCCCGATTGCCGGGGCACGGCGATGATCTCCAGGCCGTCCTTTTCGTAGCGGAAGTATTTCATCAGCGTCGTGATGGGCAGGCCGACGAAGTTGTCCCGGCTCTGGCCGAACATCTGGCCTCGCTTGGCCAGGACCCCGACGACGGTGAAGGCCTCGGGGCCGACGCGGATCTCCTTGCCGACCGGGGTCGTCATCGGAAAGAGGACATCGGCGAGCTCCGAGCCGAGGACGCAGACCCGGGCGTTGCGCGAGACCTCCCCGTCCGTGATGAACCGGCCCAACCGCGGCAGGTACAGCGACATGACCACCGGCCACTTGTCGTTCATGCCGATGACCATGGCGCTGTCGCTCTTGGCGCTCTGGTACTTGACTTCGATGGCTTCGAACGGACTGACGTAGATGCTGACGGCCACCGCCCGGACCAGGGGCGCCTCCTTTTCGACGGCCTGGGCGTCCTCGAACGTCAGGTCCTTGCGCGTCCGCTGCTCCTCGGACATCCGCCCCATCTGGACATTCTCGTTCTTGGTGATGATGATCACGTCGGACCCGGCCGACTGGAGCTCCGAGAGGAAGCTCTTGTTCAGCCCCTGGATGATCGAGACCATGCCGATGACGGTCATGACCCCGATGACGATGCCGAGGATGGTCAGGAACGAGCGAAGCTTGTGCGACCGCAGGGAATCAATGGCCATGCGAAAGATTTCGCGGAAGATCTGGAGCCGGAATTTCATTGTTCCGCCCTCAAGGCCTCGACCGGGTCGAGCTTGGCCGCCCGGTTGGCCGGGTAAATGCCGAAGAACAGGCCGATCGACCAGGACATGACCATGGCCAGCGCGATCGAGACGGGTTCGACCCGCGAGGGCATGGCCGTCGCCGCGGAGATGATCCGGGCGACCAGGAACCCGAGGACGATGCCGATGAACCCGCCCAAACCGGAAATGAGCGCCGACTCGATGAGGAACTGGTAGAGGATGTCCCGGCGCCGGGCGCCCACGGCCATGCGGATGCCGATCTCCTTCTTCCGCTCGGAGACGGAGACGAACATGATGTTCATGATGACGATGCCGCCGACGATGAGGGCGATCGAGGACACGGCGATCATGGCGAAGTAGATGCCCGACGTGGCCGTCTTGTAGAAATTGATGAACGTCTCCGACGTGGCGAAAGAGAAGTCGTCGGCGTCATTGTAGCCGCGCTTCCGCCACGACCGCAGGACCGTCCGGACCTCGTCCTGGGCCTGGGTCATCTCTTCCTGGGAATTCGTATGGATGTTGATGGCGATCGAGCGCCGCGAGCCGTAGACCTTCATGAAGGTCGTGATCGGGATGCGGACGTAGTTGTCCTGGCTGAAGCCGAGGATCTTGCCCTTCTTCTTTCCCACTCCGATGACCTGGAAGTTCCGGCTGCCGACCTTGAGCCAGCGGCCGAGCGGGTCGAGGGCGCCGAAGACCTTCTCGGCGATTTCGGATCCGATGACGCAGACAAACCGCGAGTTCGTCTCGTCCTGGCTCTGGAGGTGGCGGCCGCTCGTCAGCTCGACAACGGAGCCGATCTCGTGGTCAAGGTAGGTCACGCCGCGGACCTCGGTCTCCTTGAGGGACTCGCTGCCGTATTTGACCGTCGCGCTGCTCGAGGCCGAGGCGCCGATAAGCTCACAGGCCGGACAATTGGCCCGGATGAGATCGCGTTCGACGAGGGTGATGTCCTTCCGCTTCATCTGCTCGCGGAAGTCCTTGAGGGACGTCCCCATCATGGAGAACTTTTGGACCGAAAAGTCGTTGGCCCCGTAGAACGACATCTTGGTGTAGACGTAGTTGTTGAGGCCCTGGATGACGGACACGACGGCGATGATCGTCAGGACGCCGATGATGATGCCGAGCAGGGTCAGGAACGTGCGGAGCTTGTTGGAGCGCAGGGAGAGAAGGGCCATCCTGAACGATTCTCCGAGCTGCAGCTTGGCCATGTAAAGTCCTTCGTCTATTCTATCCTATGTATACGAATCCTCGAAGTTATGGTTTATAATCGCCTCATATGACCCTCGTACGGCTGAACAAATTTCTGGCGCATGCGGGGGTGTGCTCTCGGCGGGAAGCGGACCGCTGGATCGCCGAGGGGCGGATCACGGTCAACGGCCGGGTCGTCCTGGAGCTCGGCGAGAAGGTCGATCCGGTGAAAGATAAGGTCGTGGCCGGCGGGAAGCCGGTCCGGGGCGAGGAGGAGCGGCAGGTCTATATCCTGCTCAACAAGCCGGCCGGACTTGTCGTCAGCGTCAAGGACCCGTTCGGGCGGCCGACCGTGATGGACCTGCTCAAGCATCTGCCCGCCCGGGTCTATCCCGTCGGGCGGCTCGACCTCGAGACCGAAGGGGCCCTGCTTCTCACGAACGACGGCGATCTGGCCCTCAAGCTGACCCACCCGCGCTATGGCGTCACGAAAACCTACGAGGCCCGGGTCGAGGGCGATCCGACGGAAGCGGACCTGGACAAGATCCGTCACGGGATCTTTCTCGAAGGCCGCAAATCGGCCCCGGCCCGGATCATGGTCCTCCGGCGCAGCCATCGCCACACAAGCCTGAAGGCGGAGATCCATGAAGGCCGGAAACGGGAGATCCGCAAGCTGTTCGAAGCGGTGGGCTATCCGGTCGAAGGCTTGACGCGCGTCGATTTCGCCGGCCTGACCCTCGAGGGCCTCAAGCCCGGCCAATGGCGGTATCTCAAAACAGCGGAGGTCCAGAAGCTGAAGAAGCTCGCCGCCTCCGCGGCCGCCCCGCCAGCTATTTCTTCGGGCCTTCCGACGGGCCCTCGCCCTTCTCGCCGGGGGCGCTAAAGTCTTTCAAGCCTTTGGCCAGCCGCTGGAGCTCCCGGTCGACCAGTCCGTGGACAGTCCCGTCGGGATACTCGCCGGCCGCGTCGGGCGCCCCCGCCTCGACCCCGGTCAGGATCTCGATTCCCTCGTCGATCGACTTGACCGGATAGACGTGGAACTTCCCGTCCTTGACCGCGGCGACGATTTCGGACCGGAGCATCAGGTTCTGGACGTTCTGGTGGGGGATGATAACGCCCTGGGTCCCCGTCAGGCCCTTGGCCTTGCAGACGCCGAAGAAGCCTTCGATCTTCTCGTTGACCCCGCCGATCGGCTGGATATCGCCCCTCTGGTTGAGGGACCCGGTGACGGCGAGGTCCTGGCGCAGGGGCAGGCCTGATAAGCTCGACAGGATGGCATAGACCTCGGTCGACGAGGCGCTGTCGCCATCGACGCCGCCGTAGGACTGTTCGAAGGCCAGCGAGGCCGTCAGGGACATCGGCCGCTTGGTGGCGTATCGTCCGCGCAGATAGCCGCCGAGGATGAGGACGCCCTTGTTGTGCGTCGGGCCGCTCATGTCGGCCTCGCGCTCGATGTTGATGACCCCGCCCCGGCCCATGCCCGTCCGGGCGGTGATGCGGGCCGGCTTGCCGAACATGAACTGGCCCATGTCGTAGACCGATAGGCCGTTGACCTGGCCGACGACGGCGCCCTGGGTGTCGATGAGGATCGTCCCCTCCTCGATCATCTCCTGGATCTTGCCCTCGATGAGGCTGACCCGGGCGAACCGCTCGTCGATGGCTTTCTCGATGTCCTCCCGCCCGACGGCCGGCCTCTTGGCCTTTCGGGCCCAATAGCTCGACTCGCGGATGACGTCGGCGATGATATGGAATCGCGTCGAGAGCTTCTTCTGACGGCCGGCGATGCGGGTGGAGTATTCGATGAGAGCGGCGATGCCGTCCTTGTCGAGCGGCAGCAGGCCGTCGTCGTCGCAGATCTTCTTGATGAACCGGACGTAGTCGCCGATGGCCTGCTCGCCCCTCTCCATTTCCGAGTCGAACTCGGCCTTGATCTTGAAGATCTTCTTGAAGTCCTCGTCCTGGAAGTAGAGGAGGTTGTAGATCGTGGCGTCGCCGATCATGACCACCTTGACGTCGGCCTTGATGGGCTCCGGTTTGAGGCGGGCGCTGGAGAACAGGTACATCTGGAGATAGTTCTGGATCTCGAAGATCTGGTTGCGCAGGGTCCGCTTGAGGACGGCCCAGACGCCCGGCTCGACGAGAGCGTCCAGGGCGTTGATGACGAGGTAGCCGCCGTTGGCCTTCAGGAAGGAGCCGGCCTTGATCAGGGTGAAGTCCGTCTGGCTCATCCCGATCCGCGTCATGGTCGACTCGATCGAGCCGAAGAGGTTGACGTAGTTCGGGTTGGTCTCCATGATCACCGGCGCGCCGTGCTTGTCCGAGTTGTCGACGAGGAGGTTGACCCGGTACTCGAGGAAGTCCTCCACCGGCTCCCTGTCGTCCTTCTTTTGGGCCTTGAAGGCCTCGAGGGAATTGCCCAGGGCCTTCTCGACCTCGTCGAGGTAGGCGTCGATCTTGGGGGTATTGAACTTCGCCCGGACCTCGTCGAGGGAGCCCTTGATGACCGGCGTGATCGACTCCTCGTCCCATTCCCGGAGCAGGGTCCGCGTCTCCTCGTCGATCTCCTTGAGGCTCTCGAAGATGTCCTCGAGCTTCGACGTCAGCTTTTCGTATTTCTCCCGCAGGGCCTCGAGGGATTCTTTGGGGAACTTCTTCTCCTTGACCAGGGCTTCGAGCCTGGCGAAGGGGACGGGCTGGCCGTCGATGACCGGGATGAGGTCGGGGCGGCTGAACATGCCCATCTGGACCTGGATGACGGAAAATCCCTGTTCGGACACCTCCGCCTCGAAGCTCTGGAGGAGCTCCCGCTGCTTCTTCTGCTGGGATTCGACGATGGCGTCCCGCTTTTCGGTGTAGTAGGGGCTCTTCAGGAGGTGGGGGACGTTCGTCTTCAGCAGGTCGATCAGCGTCGTCATCGACGTGCTGAACTCCTTGCCCTGGCCGGCCGGGAGCATGATCAGGACGGGCTCGTCCGGGTACTTGAAATTGTTGACGTAGAGGATGTCGTCGGGCGTCTTTTCACCCTTTTCGAGCTGGTCGAGCAGCTGGGTGATCGTCGTCGTCCGGCCCGTGCCGACCATGCCGGTGATGAAGATGTTGTAGCCGAGGCTCTTGATGTCGAGCCCCGTCTGGATGGCCCGGAGGGCCCGCTCCTGGCCGATGATCTCGTCGCAGGCCCGGGCCTCCGCGCTCGATCCGACGGGGACGAGATCGGGGCAGCAGTTCCAGCGCAGCTGGTCCGGGGAGAGTTCGAGGAATCCGCTTTTCGTCCGCATGGGCCCACTCCTGTCAAACAAACTATCATATTCATCCCCATTCCTCAAGGCGGCGGGCAGGCTCCGCGGGCGCCGCGGGTTTTTGATGAAAATCCGCCGGACATCTGCTAGAATAAGGCCGCTCCGGATCCCCGGCACGCCATTCGCTACGGAGGGTAGGACCATCATGAAAATCCATCAAGGCAAGCTTCAGGCCAAAGGCCTCCGGATCGCGATCGTGGTCAGCCGCTTCAACAGCTTCATCTCCGAGCGGCTGCTCGAAGGGGCCCTGGAAGCCCTCCAGAAAATGGGGGCCCAGGAAACCGACCTGACCGTCTACAAGGTGCCGGGCTCGTTCGAGGTCCCGCTCGTGGCCAAGAAGATCGCCAAGGCCAAGGCGGCCGACGGCATCCTCTGCATCGGCGCCCTCATCCGCGGCGACACTCCGCACTTCGACTACCTCAGCGCGGAAGTGACCAAGGGGCTGGCCCAGATCGCCATGGACGACGGCATCCCCGTCGCCTTCGGCATCCTGACCGTCGACACGGTCGAGCAGGGCATCGAACGGGCCGGGACCAAGGCCGGGAACAAGGGCTACGATGCGGCGTTCTCGCTCGTCGAGACCCTGAACATGATCAAGGAGGCGGGTCTCCGCTGAGCGGGCGACCGGCTCGAGCCATGGGACAACGCCGCAAGGCGCGGGAGTGCGCCCTCCAGATCCTGTTCCAGCTCGAGTTCAATTCCGCCGACCCCAAAGACCTTGTCAAGGTCTACTGGGAGCACCAGAAGGCCTCGCGCGAAATCCGCCAGTACGGCACCTGGATCGTCGAAACGATCCTCGGCCACGGCCCGGCGATCGACGAGGCCATCCAGGCGGCCTCGACGAACTGGCGTCTGGCCCGGATGGCTGTGGTCGACCGGAATATCCTGAGGATCGCCGTCTGCGAACTCCTCTATGAGCCGGCGCTCGTCCCGGCGATCGTGATGGACGAGGCGATCGAGATCGCCAAGCGCTACAGCGGCGAGGGATCGGCCGTGTTCGTCAACGGCGTCCTTGACGCGGTCGTCCGGCGCCTCGGGGCCCCGGCGGGGAAGGCGGGGGAGTCAATCAAAGAAGGTCAGCATGAGCACTAAAGACGATGCCGTCGAGCTTGACCAGGACGTCGCCCGGCGGGAGAAATATCGCAAGCTCGCCGAGGCGGGCGTCCCCCTCTTTCCCTATACGGCGCCCCGGACTCACGAGGTCGGGGAGATCCTCGACGCCTTCGCCGGCCTGACCCCGGCCGAACTCGAGGAGAAGAAGCCGGCCGTCGTCGTCCCCGGCCGGATCATGTCCATCCGCAAGATGGGCAAGGCGACCTTCTTCCATATCTCCGACGGCCGGAAACAGCTCCAGGCCTACATCCGCGCCGACAAGGCCGGCCTCGAGGCCTACGAGCGGTTCGGCCTCTACGACCTCGGCGACTTCGTCCTCCTCTCCGGCACGCTCTTCAAGACGCGCACGGGCGAGCTGACCGTCCTTTGCGACGCCGTCACGTTCCTGGCCAAATGCCTCCACCCGCTGCCCGAGAAATGGCATGGCCTCCAGGACGTCGAGCTCCGCTACCGCCAGCGCTACCTCGACCTGATCATGAACCCGGAGGTCGGCGAGGTCTTCCGCCTTCGCGGCGCGATCGTGGCCTATATCCGGAAGTTCTTTGACGGCCGCGGCTACCTCGAGGTCGAGACGCCGATGATGCACCCCATCCCCGGCGGCGCCCTGGCCCGGCCGTTCAAGACCTTCCACAACGCCCTCGGGATCGATCTCTACCTCCGCATCGCCCCCGAGCTCTACCTCAAGCGCCTGGTCGTCGGCGGCCTGCCCAGGGTCTACGAGATCAACCGGAGCTTCCGCAACGAGGGCATCGACGCCCAGCACAATCCCGAGTTCACGATGCTCGAGTTCTACGAGGCCTACAAGGACTATTTTGACATGATGGACATGACCGAGGAGCTCCTGTCCGGCCTGGCCGTGGACCTTCTCGGCAAGGACGAGGTCCCGTACGGCGAGCACACGATCTCCTTCAAGCGGCCCTTCAAGCGGCTCAAGTTCCTCGAGGCCTGCGTCCTGCACAGCGGGCTGGCCCCCAGCCGCTTCGAAGACCGGAAGGGCCTCATCGAGTTCGCGGCCGGCCTGGCTCCGGATAAAAAGCCGCAATCCTACGGCAAGGCCCTGGACGTCATCTTCGACCGCTTCGTCAAGGACCACATCGTCCAGCCGACGTTCATCACCAACCCGCCCCGGGAGATCTCGCCGCTGGCCAAAACCTCGCGCGACAACCCGGAGGAATCCGAGCGCTTCGAGCTCCTCGTCGCCGGCATGGAAGTGGCCAACGCCTTCTCGGAGCTGACCGATCCGGCGGAACAGCGGGCCCGTTTTGAGGAGCAGGCCCAGGAGAGGCGACGGGGCGACGAGGAGTCTCACGCCGTCGACCTGGACTACGTCGAGGCCCTCGAGTACGGCCTGCCGCCGACGGGAGGGGAGGGCATCGGCATCGACCGGCTGACGATGATCCTGGCCAACCAAAAGACGATCCGCGAGGTCGTCCTCTTTCCGCTCCTGAAGCCCAAGGCGCCATGAGCTTCGAGCTGTTCGTCGCCCGGCGCTACCTCACGACGAGGAGGAAGCAGGCCTTCGTCTCCGTCATCACCCTGATCTCCGTCGTGGGCGTGGCCATCGGCGTCGCCGCCCTGGTCATCGCCATCGCCCTCATCACCGGCTTCCAGGGCGACGTTCAGGCCAAGATCCTCGGCGCGACCTCCCACGTCATGGTCTCGGACCTCGGCGGCCGGGGCCTGGAGGGCTACGAGGGGATGGCGGAGAAGATCCGGGGCATCCCGGGCGTCGTATCGGTCTCGCCCGTCGTCTACAACACCGTGCTCATCACCGGTATCGGCGAGAGTTCGGGGGCCCTGGTCAAGGGCATCGATTTCGAGCGGGAGCGGCATGGCTCGGACTGGCTCCAACGCCTCGAGGCCGGCCAGATCCCCCAGGCCGGCGGGACGCGAGACGGGCTCCTTCTCGGCCGGGAGCTGGCCCTGCGGATCGGCGTCCAGGTCGGCGACGTCGTCGACATCATCACGGCCTCCTCGACCCTGTCTCCTTTGGGCCTCATGCCCAAGCGGAAGCGATTCGAAGTCACGGGCCTCTTCAATACCGGCCTCTACGAATTCGACAGCTCGACGGCCCTCGTCGCGATCGGCGTCGCCCAGAAGCTCTTCGGCCTCGAGGGCCGGGCCAGCTACATCCAAGTCAAACTCCAGGACATCTTCGCGGCGCCCGCGATCGGCGAGAAGATCAAGGCCGTCCTGCCGCCCGTCGTCTACATCACGACCTGGATGGAGCTCAACAAGTCGCTCTTCTCGGCCCTGAAGCTCGAGAAGAACATCCTCTTCCTGACCATCACCCTCATCGTCGTCGTCGCCGCCCTGAACATCATCGCCAGCCTCATCCTCATGGTCATGGAGAAGACCCGCGACATCGGCATCCTCATGGCCATCGGTGCGACCCCCCAGATGGTCAACCGGATCTTCTTCTACCAGGGCGCGCTCATCGGCGTCATCGGAACGGCCCTCGGCAGCCTCCTCGGCCTCGCCTGGTGCGCCCTGGCCAACGCCTTCGAGCTCATCAAGATCCCCGTCGACATCTACCAGATCTCCTACGTCCCGTTCCGGATGAGGCCGCTCGACCTGGCCGTCATCGTCGGGGTCGCCCTCCTCATCTGTTTCATCTCGACCCTCTTCCCGGCCCGCCGCGCGGCCAAGATCGACCCCGTGGTGGCGTTGAAATATGAGTGACCGCGTCCTCGTCGCCGAAGGCCTGGGGAAGACCTACCCCCTGCCCAAGGGCGAGCTTCGGGTCTTCGAGGGGCTCGATTTCGAGCTCAAGCGGGGCGAGCTCGCGGCCATCATGGGCGCTTCGGGGGTCGGCAAGACGACGCTCCTCAACCTCCTCGGGGGGCTCGACCGGCCGACCGAAGGCCGCGTCACTCTCGACGGCGAGGACCTCTTCGCCGGCACCGACCGGGAAGTGGCCTCGATCCGGAACCGCAAGATCGGCTTCGTCTTCCAGGTCTACCACCTGTTGCCCGAATTCACGGCCCTCGAGAATGTCAGCTTCCCGCTGATGATCGGCGGCGCGCCGCGCAAGAAGGCTTTCATCCGGGCCGCGGAGATGCTCCAGGAGGTCGGCCTTGGCGACAAGGCCCCTTCGCGGCCGGGACAGCTGTCGGGCGGCGAGCAGCAGCGGGTGGCCATCGCCCGGTCCCTGGTCAACAATCCCTCCCTGCTCCTGGCCGACGAGCCGACCGGCAACCTCGACTGGAAGACGGGGGAGCGGGTCCTCCGCCTGGTCCTCGACCTCCATGAGCGGAAGGGCCTGTCCTCGATCCTCGTCACCCACAACGAGAAGATCGCCCGCTACTGCCACAAGGTCTACATGATGGAGGCCGGAACGATGAAACTTCTGGCCGCCCCCCCGAGTTAAGACCAGTGGGCGGTTTCGCGATCCGGCCCCCGGGACCGGCGCTTTGACCGGACCCAGATGATATGGTATATAATAGAAAGATATTGGACATGAGAAAACGCGCCCTCACCCTCGGACTCCTCGCTCTCCTCGTTCTCCCTGTCGCTCTGGCCGCCCAGGACATCGTGGAGAAGGTCGAGATCGCGGGCAACGAACGCGTGACGACCGAGACGGTCCTGTACTACCTGACCGTCCGGGAGGGGGACCTCTACAGCGCCGACCAGTTCCGCCGGGATTTCCGGGTCCTCTGGTCGACGGGGTTCTTCTCGGACGTCAAATTCGAGGAATCACAGGGCACCCGGGGCAAGATCGTCAAGATCACCGTCGAGGAAAACCCCGTCGTCCGGGCCGTGACCTTCAAGACGGGCAAAAAGGTCAAGGAAAAGGACATCGTCGACAAGCTCAAGGAGAAGGACCAGGCCATCCTGCCTTATTCCTATTACAGCCCCTTCAAGGTCCAGCGCATCAAGGACACGATCACCGACCTGCTCTACGAGAAGGGCCTCCTGGCCTCGAAGATCGACGTCGAGACCGTCAAGCAGGGCAAGAACGAGGTGGACGTCCAGGTGCGGATCGACGAAGGGCCCAAGCTCCGGGTCGGCGACGTCGTCTTCGACGGCGGCACCAAGATCCCGGCGAGCGCCCTCAAGTGGTCGATGAAGGACAATCGCCCGCACAGCCTTTTCAACTGGATCGCCAGCAAGGACGTCTACAAGCAGAACAAGGTCGAAGCCGACGTCGAGGGCATCAAGAAGAAGTACCAGGAGCTCGGCTACATGGAGGCCTCCGTCGGCCAGCCGCGGACCGAGGAGTTCGTCCGGCGGTCGGTCCTATTCAAGAAGCAGAAGATGATCCGGCTCATCTTTCCGGTGAACCCCGGCTATCTCTACCGGACCGGCGAGGTCAAGATCGAGGGCAGCAAGGCCCTGAACGTGAAGAACCTGCTGGCCATGGTCGGGCTCAAGGCCGGGGAGATCTACAGCACCAAGGACCGGGAGAAGAGCGTCACCGACATGGGCGAGGTCTTCCGGGACTTCGGCTACGTCTATGCCCAGATCATCCCGGTCGAAAACCTCGATCCCAAGAACAAGATCGTCAACGTGACCTTCAACATCAACGAAGGGGAGGTCGCCTACCTCAACCGCCTCGAGTTCCGGGGCAATATCTACACCAAGGACAAGGTCATCCGCCGGGAGATGATCATCCGCGAGGGGGACCGCTTCAGCTTCAACATGTTCAAGAACAGCATCCTCCGGATCAAGCAGCTCGGCCTCGTCGACCTCGAGAAGGACCCCGACATCAAGCCGAACCCGGACGACCCGACCAAGATGGACGTCCAGGTCAACGTCAAGGAGATGCAGCGCAACAACATCCAGTTCACCGCCGGCTACAGCGGCTACGAGGGGACGTTCGTGGCCTTCAGCTATTCGACGGTCAACTTCCTCGGGGCGGGCGAGACGCTCGAGCTCGCCGTCCAGCAGGGCAAGCTCGTCAAGAACTACTCGTTCGGATTTTCCGAGCCCTACCTCTTTGACAAGCCCATCACGGCCGGCTTCAACATCTACGACCGGAAGACCGATTACAGCACTTATGGCCTCTACAAGCAGCTCACGAAGGGTATCGATCTGAACCTGGGGACGCGTCTGTTCGGCATGTGGCGGGCCAACCTGACCTACACCGTCCAGCGGATCGAGATGGACTACCCCCAAGGGTCCTATTACGCGTCCTACTACGGCGCCATGACCGGCAAGTATTTCGAGAACTCTGTCACGCCGATGATCTGGCGGTCGACGGTCGACAGCCCTCTGACGCCGACCCGCGGCACGTCCTATTCGGCCAGCTTCAAATATGCCGGCAATTTTCTCGGCGGCGCGGTCGATATGATCAAGCCGATGCTCGACTTCACCCATTATCGTCCGGTCCTCGGCCGGGGCCCCAAGGCCCACGTCATCGGCCTGCACGCCGAGTACGGCTTCCTCAAGACCCTTCACGGCTCGCAGGTCCCGTACTGGGAACGGTTCTTCCTCGGCGGCGAGCGCTCGATCCGCGGCTACGAGGTTTACACGATCGGCCCCCGCGACGTGAGCGGCTACATGCTCGGCGGCGAGAAGCAGCTCGTCCTCAACGCGGAGTACATCATCCCCGTCGGCGGCCCGCTCTACGCCATCTTCTTCTACGACCGGGGCAACACGGTGGCCTACGGGAGCTCCCTCGCCTGGAAGGACATGTACTCGTCGGCCGGCATCGAGGCCCGCCTGTTCATTCCGGCGCTGCGCGTGCCGTTCCGGCTGATCTTCGCTTACAACAACAAAAAGATCTTGGCGACCGATTCGGATTTCGCGTTCCGCTTTGCCGTCGGCACGACATTCTAGGGAGGTTGGAATCATGAGACATCACATGCGGTTCTTTGCGCTCGTCGCGGTCTTTGCCGCGGCCGGTCTGGCCGGCCTGGCCCTGGCCCAGGAGGGCGGTAAGATCGGGATGATCAACTCGCAGGAGGTCCTGGAGAAATCCGTCGAGGGCAAGAAGGCGATCGCCAAGCTCCAGGCCGCCGACAAGACGTTCAGCGACCAGATCACCAAGATCGACGACCAGATCAAGCAGCTCCAGGGCCGTCTGTCGGCCCAGAGCCTGACCCTGACCGCGGCAGCGGCGGCGGGCATCCAGGCCGATATCCAGAAGAGGCAGACCGATCGGCAACGGTCGGTCGAGGACGCCTCCCGGTCCATGCAGGATCTTCAGGCCACGACGATGAGCCAGATCCAGGCCGACCTCATGCCCGTCATCGAGCAGGTCCGCAAGGACAAGGGCCTCGACCTGATCTTCGACCTGACCAAGAGCGGGACCGTGTTCTACAACCCGGCCCTGGACTTGACCGCCGAAGTCATTCGGCGCTACGACGCGATCAAGGCGGCGCCGCCGGTCAAGAAGTAGCTCCGGGCGAGGCGGACGATGATCCCGACCGAACAGGTCATGAGGTTCCTGCCCCACCGCTTCCCCTTTCTACTCGTCGACCGCGTCCTCAGCGTGGTCCCCAAGAAGTCCATCGTCGCCCTCAAGAACGTCACCTGCAACGAGCAGTTCTTCCAGGGGCATTTCCCCGAATGGAAGATCATGCCCGGCGTTCTCATCATCGAGGCCCTGGCCCAGGCCGGGGCCGTCCTCTTCTTCAGCTCCATCCCCGATCCGGAGAAGAAGTTCATCGTCCTGAGCAAGATCGATAAGGCCAAGCTCAAGAGGATGGTCGTCCCTGGTGATCAGCTCCGTCTGGAAGTCGAGTGGACGCGGAGCAAGGGGCGGATCTTGCTCATGAAAGGCAAGGCCTTCGTCGAGAGCGACCTGGCCGCCGAGGGGGAGATCTACGCCATGGTCCTCGACGTCTCCGAGGTCAAGTCGCCGCTCACTTGACCGTCTTGACGATATAGACCGCGCCGCCAGGCACGGCAAAGGCATTGACGACCGGGCTGTTGAGCACGGTGAAACGCCAGGGCAGATTGGGCCTCTGGCCCTTGGCGGCCAGGGGGCCTCATGGTCACTTCAAGGTGAAAAAGGCGTCGTCGAGGTTCGTGTTGTAAGTGACGGCCGTGATGGTCATGCGCTGGGCGTCGGAGCCGTTCTGGACGACACGAACGGAATAGGGGACCATAGTGCCGCCGACCTTCTGGTAGTTGGTCGAGAACGTTGTGGAGTCCACCTCGGCGCCGTTCTGGTCGAGGGTCCGCGTCTCGGTCTTGTAGGGCAGGGAGGTGTCCGGATCGAGGTAGAGGGTCGTTTTATGGCCGTCGGCCTGGGTCTGCTCGAGGACAATATAGTCCTTGCCCTCGATCGCCGCCTTGGGCTTCAGGGCGTAGGTGACGCTGGATTTCTGGGGGTAGAGCAGGGCCTGGTTCTCGCCGGCTTGCCGGGCCATCTCCTTGGCCATGAAATCCGGCATTTCCTCGGTCGACCCAGACTGAGGATTCGTGTACCAGCCCTTCTGGCCGTCGAAGGCCTGGATGATGGTCATGTTGGCCTCGGCGATGGTGATGTCCATCCGCATCTTGTTCGGTTCCTTTTGATAGATGGTGATGGGCACGGTGATGCCGAATTGGACGATCTCCGCTGTTCCCGAGATCGTCGTGTCCTTGATCGATTCGAGCACCTTGCGTCCGCCCATGGCCACGATCATCTTGTCGACCACGGCCATGGCTTCCTTGTTCACGCCCACAGCCGCGGTCTGCTGGGCGTAGCTGGCCACGGCGTCCAAAGACGCCAGCAGGATCATCGTGCCGAGGATCCACGTTCTCGTTTTTTTCATAGATGCCTCCTCATGGATTGCCGTATCGTCAGGGTCGATGGGGATTCCTAGGTCATTTTAAACTAAAGTCAGACGTTTGCCAACTGGCGGCGCCTGCGCCTTTGCAGAAAGCGTTGGATCGGAATCGGAAAGATCGGACGACCGGGCTAGTCTTTGAGAATAGACGCGTCTAACCATATTTCGAGCAAATGCGGAAGAAGATTGTAACTGATTAATAATATATTATTTATAGTTATATTGGCCCCGCGGCGTTCATTAATATGTAACAATAAAGAACATTAAAAAATAGTCAATTATATTATTATGCTTGACTTATGATAATTAATAGTGTTATAATCGATATGTCCATTTATAGTACATATTTTATCATGATGGCCGCCTGAATGTCGACCCGACTCGGACTCATTATCTGCTCGAGCTTCGACCGTGAGGTCCAGGCCATCCAAGAGTCCGCCGATTTCCGGAACGTCCGCTTCCTGCCCCACTCGGTCCGATGCGATCTGGCCGAGTCGGACTGGGAGGGACTCGGCAACGCCGTCGCCTCATGCCGAAAAGAGTGCTGTGCCCTCGGTCTGGCCGGAGGCTATTGCCTGACCCGGCCCGCCAAAGAGCTCGGCCTCGACGGGACCTGCCGCCTCCTGCAGGAAAGCCAATGCTTCGAGTGGGTCGCGGACAAGGCTCTCCTCGACCGGTTCCTCCTTGACGGGGCGCTCCCGGTCCTCCCCGGATGGCTCAGGGACTGGGAGACGCACGTGGACGCCCGCTGGCCGTCCGACCGCAAGGCCGCCCAAGCCTTCTTCCGTGCCGTCGCCCGGAAGGTCGTCCTGCTCGACACGGGCGTGCATCCTTCCATCGACCGCGAGCTCAAGTCCTTCAGCCGTTTCCTCCGCTGGCCCTGCGAGATCCATCCCGTGGGCTTGGATCACTTCCGGCTGGCCTTGAGCCGGTTCGTTCTCGGTTGGCGCCTGGACCTGCTCAAGACCGAGAACGCGGACCGCATGGCCGTCTTCGGCCAGAGGGTCGGAGACGTCACCCGGGTCGGCCAGCTTCTCGACGCCGTGACGAACGTCAAGTCCACGGAGGACGCCGAGGCCGGCGTCCTGGAGCTCGTCCGCGTCATGCTCTCCCCCCAGGAGGCCGCCTACCATCGGATCGAATCCTTCTCCGGCCGGTCCGGGCCGGAGGGCTCGCCGATGGACAGGATCATCGGCCTCAACGCGGACTATGCTTGGACCGATGACCGGAAGACGGTCTACCTCAAGGTCGCCCACGGCCGCGAGATCCTGGGCGTTCTCGAGCTCACCGGGGTCGGGGGGGCCGAGCGGGGCGACCACGACCTCGACCTGGCCATGACCCTGGCCAGGATCTCCGGACTCGCCCTGGCCGATGTCCGGATGGGCCGGTCGCTCGAGGCCGCGCGCGAGCGGGCCGCCAACGCGGAAGCCGCCCTGGCCTCGGGCGAAGAGAAGATGACGCGCATCTTCAACTATCCCCTCGGCCTCTACCGGACGACGCCCCAAGGAAAGATCCTGGACGCCTCGTTGACCCTGGCCCGGATGCTCGGCTACCCCGACGTCGAGGCCCTTAAAGCGGTCAGCTTCTGGGACCTTCACAACGATCCCCGCGACCGGGAGAACAAAGAAGCCTTCCTCGACTCGACCACCATGGTCGGGATCTTCGAATCCCAGCTCCGGCGGACCAACGGCACCCTCATCTGGGCCGAGGATTCCTGCCGCGCGGCCAAGGACTCCCTCGGACGGGTCCTCTTCTATGACGGCGTCATCGAGGACATCACTGCCAGAAAGAGGATGAAGGACGAGCATTCCTGGGTCGTCCATCTTCAAAACGCGGAGAGGGAGGTTTCCGAGCGGCTGCTGTCGCCGACGCCGATCGACGAGATGTCGTCGATCGTCCTGGATCAGGCCCGGCGGTTGACCTCGAGCGTCTCCGGGTTCGTCGGACACATCGATCAGCGGACGGGCAACATCGTTCCGGCGGCCATGACCCCGGACGCCCGGGAGATGCTCGGCGTCCACCCCGAGGCCGCTGGCCACTTCCACGAGAACTCAGGCATGTGGCGCTGGGTCCTGGAGGAGCGGCGGGCCATCGTGACCACCATGCCGAGCCTGGATCCCCGATACGGCGGCATACCCGAATGGCACCTGCCGGTCGGTCCCTTCCTGGCCGTCCCGGCCATCATGTCGGGAGGGATCGTCGGGATCGTCGTCGTGGCCAACCCGGAGAACCCCTACCTCGAGAAGGACCTCAAGGCCGTCGAGCGCCTGGCCGATCTCTATGCGATCGCCGTCCAGCGGACCCGGACGGAGGATGCCCTGAGGGAGCTGTCGCTCGTCGACGAGCTGACCAAGGTCTATAACCGCCGCGGCTTCCTGGCCGTGGCCGAGCAGCAGATGAAGGTCGCCCACCGGACCAAAAAAGAGATGTCGCTCTTCTATGCCGACCTCGACGACCTCAAGCGGATCAACGATTCCTTCGGCCACGAGGAAGGCGACGCCGCGCTCGTCCAAGCGGCGGATATCCTGAAGGACGTCTTCCGCGATTCCGACATCGTGGCCCGGCTCGGCGGCGACGAGTTCGTCGTCCTGGCCATCGACATCGCCGAAAGCAAGGTGTCCGCCCTCAACCGCCGTCTCCGGGAAAAAGTCCAAGCCCGCAACACCCGGCCGGATTCCGCCTACCCGATCTCGTTCAGCCTGGGCATCTGCCGCTACGATCCGGACCGGCCCTGCTCCCTCCAGGAGCTCCTGACGCTGGCCGACCGGCGGATGTACCAGGAGAAGACGTCGAAGAAGCGCGCCGCTGCGGTCGCCTGACCGTCCGGCCGCGGCTCAGTTCCGGAGGCCGTACTTCGCCAACTTGTTGTAGAGCGTCGTCCGCGAGATCGACAGGATCTTGGCCGTCTGGCGCAGATTCCCCTTGGTCACTTTCAGAAGATAGGCGATGTATTCCTTTTCGAGGTCGGCGAGCGTCGACAGATGGCCGCGGCCGGCGAAGGCGACCGCCCCTTCGGGCGGCACATACTCGCGGAGGTACTTGGGCAGGTTGGCCACGTCGACGAAGTCCTTCTTGCAGAGCATGGCCGCGCTCTCCAGAACATTGGCCAGCTCGCGGACGTTCCCGGGCCAGGTGTACTTGAGGAAGAGCTTCTGGACCTCGCGCGAGACGCCCCGCACGTTCTTCGAAAAGTTCCGGCTCGCTTCCTGGAGGAAGTGGCGGACGAGCAGGGGGATGTCCTCGGGCCGCTCGCGGAGCGGGGGGATCTCGATAACGACCTTGTTCAGGCGGTGGAGGAGGTCTTCCCGGAAGGCCCCGGTCCGGACCATCTCGGCCAAGTCCTTGTTCGTGGCCGCCAGCACCCGGACATCGACCACCGTGTTTTCGTTGGCCCCGAGGGGGCGGAACTCGTGGGCCTCGAGGACCCGGAGGAGCTTGGCCTGGACGGCCACGGGGATCTCGGCGATCTCGTCGAGGAAGATCGTCCCGCCGTCGGCTTCCTCGAACAGGCCGCGCTTGTCCTTGTCGGCCCCCGTGAACGCCCCTTTCTTGTAGCCGAAGAGCTCGGATTCGAACAGGTTCTCGGGGATGGCGGCGCTGTCGCAAATGACGAGCGGCTTGTCGCCGAAAGGGCTCAGGCTGTGGACGGCCCGGGCGACGACCTCCTTGCCCGTGCCGGTCTCGCCGGTGATGAGGACGCTCGAGAAGTACTTGGCGATGTTCTCGATCGTCCCGAAGATCTCGAGCATGGTCGGGTTGCGGCTGATGAGGCCCTGGAAGACGTATTTTCGCTCGAGCTTTTTCTCGAGGTGCAGGGTTTCGCGGCGGAGCTCGCCCTTGCGCGAGATGCGGCGGAGAATGTCGCCGAGGATGTCGCGTTCGTAGGGCTTGGGCACGAAGTCGGTCGCCCCGGCGCGGACGATGTCGAGGACGGCGTCTCGGCCGATGGGCTCGCCGCCGACGAGGACGTCGACCAAGGCGTCAGCCTTCTTGATCTTCTTCATGATCACGAGCCCGGCCGCGAGCGAATCGCTGCAGTCGACGAGAACGACCCGGATGCCGTTCTCCCGGATGACGTCGAGGTATTCGTCGTCCGTCTGGGAGAAAAAGACGTTGAAATCGACGGCCACCGGCGCTTTTTTGACGGTCTCGTAAAGCGAGAAATCGTCGGAGATGATCAGCAGGTTGGTCTGTGCGTCCATCGTGCCCCCGCCCCGGTCCCGTGGCGGCGCGGCTATCTTATCAAACTTCCATGGGAATAGACAACCCTGAGGGATCCCTGTGCCGTCCTGTGAGAAATCGGGGACACGATCCCTTTTCCGGAGAAAAGTGTTATGTCCCCGATTTCCCACGCGTCCCGGATTCTCCGGGACGCTTCCGGACGAGGGTCAGACGGGCCCGGCCGCGGACCTCCTCCTCGATCCGGACGACGGGGTAGTCGGTTTGGACGAGGTATTTGACGTGGGCCCGGAGATAGGCCAGGCCCTGGGCGCACAGGAACTCGAGCCAGTCCCCCGTGGCCGTCTCGTCCATGAGCTCGGGGGTTTGCTCGGCGAACGTCGTTTGTGCCCGCGGCGTCATCCGGTTCTCGGTCGGACCCTTGCGCTTGGCGAAGATGACCGCGCCGTCGGTCGTCTCGAGGGCGTTCATATGCGGCGCCCAGCGCGCGGCCCAACGGTCGTAGCGGTCGTAGAACGTCCGGTTCGAAGCGGCGATCGCCGGGTCGGCGGCGAGCTCGGCGGCGATGAGCTTCATCAGGGCCGTCCCGGCCTCCTTGTGATCCTCATAGATCGGCAGGCTCAGGGACTTGAAATAGGTGAACCAGCCCTTGGGGATCCAGTAGTCGCGGAACAGGTAAGGCGTGTAGTTCGAGAACGGCTGGACCCATTCGTGGGACGGGTAGCCGTGGAGGTTGAGGAAGATGTCGGGCGCCCACCGGTCGTAGAGATGGGTCCGGACCGCCGCTTCGGGCAGAAGGGGCTTCGATCCCGTCTGATAGCCCATGTCCACGCCGAGCGAGCCGTACCGTCCGGCGTGGAGGCTGTGGAACGGCTCGTTCTTCTGCATCGCATAGGCGAGCTCCGCGCCGTCCGGGTTCTCCATGGGCTCGAAGACGAAGCTCATCTTCTTGAGCGCTTCCCGTGTGGCCGGATCGCGGGCCAGGAGCTCGGCAAAGCGGAGGAGGTAGCTCGTCGAGGAGACTTCGTTGGCGTGCTGCCGGGCGACGGCCTGAAGGGTCGGCTTGAAGGTGACCAGGCGCGGCACAGAGACATATTTGGCGAAGGGCAGGAAGAGCTCGAGGACGGGGACGTCGCGGCCCTCATAGGATCTGCCCCCGACATAGCTCCGGACGCCGGTCAAGGCCGAGAGGCGGCGGACGATGTCGCCGGCCATGTCCGGGGAGATGATGTCCCGGGTCGGGACGATCGCCTGATCGGGTGGCGGCGGGGCCTGAACGGGCGCGCCTGCGGCAGGTCCGGGGACGGCCCCGACGGCCAACCGTTCGTCTATTTCCTGTGATAAATACCGAGGCCGGAGCGTGAAGGCGTCGAGCCCGGGAAAGCGGAACGCGTCGTTGAGAAGACCGGCCTCGGAGAGCTTGCGCCACGATCCGGCCATCTCGATGACAGCCAGGTAATCGGCCTCCTTCTCCCATTCGGATTCGAAGGTGACGTTCGTGACGCGTCCGGTCCGGCCGTCGAATTGGAGCTCCGCGACCCGCGCCTCCTTGGGCTTGAGCGCCTGGACGACGGTCTTCCGGGTGACTTCGTCGTGGCCTTTTTCCTTCCAGCGGAGGACGATCTGCGGCGCGTCGGCGGGCCGGTCGTCGAGCACGACCCGGGCCCTGGCCGGTCCGCCCTCGAGCGAGGGATGAAGGGACGGAAAGACATTGCCCGGCGCCGAGGACCGGGAGGTGTCGGCCGCCGTGTCTTTGTCCTCGGGGTCGAAGCGGGTGATGCCGCGCAGCAGATCGAGCGTGTCGAAGTAGATCTCGTCGTGGACGGCCTCGAGCGACGAGACGATCTCCTGGTCAAGCCCGATCTTGTAGTCCGGCTCGCTCGCTTGGAGGTCGACGAGCAGGCGCTTGAAATAGGGCTGCTTGGAAAAGGTCGGCTCGCCGCCCGTCTTTTTCCGGATGTGGGCGACGACCGCGGGCAGGACGTCCTTCTGGTAGAAGGCCCAGAATTTCTCGAGATCGGTCTCGATCGGCTGATCGCAGACGACGGTCCCTCCGGCCGCGGCGCGGAGCCAGCCCGTCGTGACCTTGGCCGTGCCCCATTCCGGAAGAACGTCCGAGAGCGGGATCTCCCGCGTCCGCGGCGTGAAGCTCGCCGCGAGAACGACTGAGCCCTTGCCGTCGAGGGCCTCGACATCGTAGATAGCGCCTCCGGGCTCGGCCATCTCGAACGTGATCCGTTCGAGAGGGAGGCCCAGGTCGCGGGACAGGATCTCGTCGACCGGGTAGAGCTCCTGGAGCCAGCGGCCGGGTTCGGCGTACGTGCGCTTGGCCCGGCTGAGATCCTCGCGCTCCTCGGCGAAGCGGACGGTCAGGCGCTCGATGCCTTTGCCCTTGAGGGACGGCAGGACCTTTTCGACGAGCCAGAAGTAGCCGGGCTTGTAGGCGGACAGGACCTCGACCCGGGCCGCGGGAAATCCGGACGCTTCGAGCCAGGCCTTGATCTCGCCCCGGACCTTCTCCCGGACCGCAGGTGATTCGCTGACGCCCAGGCTGACCTCGACACCGCCGCCCTTGCCCGCCGCGTCGACGAGGGCCTTGAGCTTGTCCTTGAGCAGGGCCTTGGCGTCGTCGACTTCCCAGGTGAAAGACTTCTCATTTTCGAAGACGATCCGGCCGGTCTTGAGCGACGCGGCCGTGACCGAGACCGGCGCTTTCCCTGCGGCGCCGCGCAAGACGTTTTGGATCGCTTGCTCAAAGGGCGCGTTCGTACCGGGCAGGACGAGCTCGGCGGCGACGGATTCGAGATCGCGCCCCTTGATCTCCGCGGCGGTCTTCTCCACGGCGTTCATGAAAACCGCCTCGGCCGCGCCTTTCTCGCCGGCCAGGAGCTTGTCGACGTCGGCTGCCAGATCGGCGAGCTGAGGCTGGCCTTCCCCATAGTCCGAGAAGTACGGGAAGGTCCGGGCGAGGTAAGAAAGCGTCCGGTCGATCCCGGCCGCGTCGGCGCCTTGGACGACCAGGGCCGACGACTTGCCGAAGGCCTTGGGGACGATCTTGATCGTTCCGGAGCCGGCCTCGAGGGCTGGGAGCTTGAGCTTGCCCGTCTTGACCAGGTCGTTCGTCAGGGCGTTGCCGCCGACGAGGATGGGGGCGGAAAGAGCCCTGCGGCTCTCGACCTCGGAATCGAGCTGGACGACGGGGAAAGAGGCCCCGGCCGTGCCCAGGACGAGCCGGCTGGCGAGATCGGCGAGACCCAGCCCCGTCAGGTCCCCGGGAACGACGGCCACGGCGTCGAGGGTGTCCGGGACCCCGTCGCGGTCCTGGTCGGCATAGGCGCCCCGGTTCGAAAAGAATCCGAGAAGATCGAACTCCTTGCCCGCGGCGTCGGAGCCGGGTCTTTCCTTGAATCCTGGCGTGAGGAGACGCTTCGTCGCCCCCGTCCTCAGGAGCACGACCTTCGAGCGCGAGGAGCCGCAGCGGAGTTCGAACGTCAGCGCGGCGCAGGCGGGGTAGGAGAGGACCGCGGTCCGGTTCCCCCGGCGCTGGTCGGCCGCGAGCGCGAGTAAGGCGTCGTGCGCCTTTTGGCGGTCGGCGTCCGCGGCGAAATGGACCTCGACCGCGAGGTCCCGGATCTGGCCCTGATCGAGGGACAGGGCCTTGAGGCCGTCAGAGACGGGTCCGGCCGCGGGAAATTCGTACAAGGCCTCGCGGACGATCGTCTTTTGCGCCGGGATGCCGGCCCCGGTCAGGAACGAGGCGAGGTCCTTTTCGAGGCTCTCGTAGGTCGCCCCGGTCTCGCGCCCCCAGATCTCCCAGAAATAGGGCCAGCGAAGGAAGAAGGCGCGACCGGTCTTGAGCAGGACTTCGTCGGAGCCGCCGATGCAGGCGATCCCTGTCCGGCCTTTCCGGGAGACGAGAAAGACCCGGCCCTGGTTCGGGCCGAGAGAGCCGGGATCGACGCCCCCTTCCTTTAGGGCTTCGCGCACCCAGCTAAGGTTCGCCCCGATGAAGATGGGAAAGGGGAGTGCGGGGTCCCCGGAGATCTCCGATTCGTGCCGGACGAGCCCGAACTCGACAGCCAGGCTCTCGAAGTTGGCGCGGGCGGCGATGTCGGCGGCGAGGGCCAGCTCGCCGGCGGTCGGTTTGTCGGGGATGATGACGGTCAGGGCCGGCTTCTCCGGGAAGCCGTCGCCGTCGAGATCGAGGACGGCCCGGCCAGCGACGAAGATCCGGGACAGGCTGTCGACGTCGGCCCCTGCAGCCAGGGTCAGGGCGAGTGCCGCGCACGTGGCGAGAAGCGCACGTTTCATGATCGCTCTCCGGCTTGGATTCTAGAGGGATTTTATCACACGGGCGCAGAGAATTATCGCAGCAAGAGCCAGATCTCGCTCATAAGGACTTCTAGGCTCGGGGCGTGCCACTCCGTCGGGTCGCGCGTTTGGCCCGGCGAGCCAAACGCGCTCGGATCCGGGCCTCCGGCGGGAAGCGTAGTCCTCGGAGCGACCTGCAGAATTGTGGCTGAGTGCTCGAAGCCACAATTCTGATAACTATCTTAAACGAGTGTCTTTACGAAGATATTTCCCAGAAGCGCTCCTCCGAGCCGCTCCGTCGCGCTTCTGATGGTCGCTCCGCAAGCTCCGCTCCCTGCCGCTCCTCCGGGCATCGCCCCTGC
>JADGNU010000318.1 GCA_017883305.1 Candidatus Aminicenantota bacterium
CCAGAAGCTCGACGGTCCGGCGAACATCAAGAACTTCGTCGCCGCCGTGGCCTATCTCAAGACCGGGCCGCAGGCCACGGGCAAGGTCGCGTGCACCGGCTTCTGCTGGGGAGGCGGCGTGACGAACCAGGTCGCCGTCAACGCGCCGGACCTCACGGCGGCCATTCCCTTTTACGGCATGCAGCCCGCGCCCGAGGATGTCGCCAAGATCAAGGCGGCCATGCTCATCCAATATGCCGGTGACGACGAACGGATCGACGCCGGGATCCCGGCCTTCGAGGAGGCGCTCAAGAAGGCGGGCGTCAAGTACAAGATCCACATCTACGAGGGCGCCAAACATGCCTTCATGAACGACACCGGGACCAATTACAACAAGGAAGCGGCCGAGCTCGCCTGGAAGCGCACGGTCGACTTCCTCAAGGACGAGCTCAAGAGCTAGATCCGGGGTTTTGGCGGCGCCATTCGGCCGCGACCGCGGCGACGAACGGCCGCGCGTGGCTGAAGAACTTCTTGTATCCCGCGCAGAGGTAGTTCCATCCTGGCCCGCCATTCGGCACCGGGACGAAACGGTTCTTCGGACACTCGCCGTTACACATGTCCAGGACCTCGCACGCCCGGCAGACGGCCGGCAGCGTTCTGAGCTTGGCCAGTCCGAAATCGAGCTGGGCTGGGCTTTCGAGGAGGTCGAGGAGGGGGATTTCGTCGATGTTCCCGAGCCGGTGGGCGGGATCGACGAAGTGATCGCAGGAGAAGAGATCCCCGTTCCGCTCGAGGACGGGGACCGCGCCGCAGACGGGGCGGAAGATGCAGAGCGAATGCTCCTGACCGAAGGCCGTTCGGGCCGCTTCCTCGACGATCTGGATCTTGATGCGGCCGATGTCGCGTTCCACCCACTCGTCGAAGACGGCACAGAGGAAAGAGCCCCAGAACTCGGAAGAGACGGTCTCGGGACTGACGCCGCCCGGAGCTTCCGGACGCGGCTCGACCAGGGGGAGGAAGGTCACGAAAGACGCCCCGATCTCACGGAAGAAACCGTAGACCTCGAGCGGGCGGCCGGCGTTGTGCTCGCCGACGACACAAAGGATGTCCGTCGCGACGCCGCAGCGGCGCAGGACGTCGTACCCGCGCATCGCATCGTCGAAGGATGACCGGCTGTCGCGGGTCAGACGGTGGCGGTCATGAATCTTCCGCGGTCCGTCGAGGCTGAGCCCGACGGCGAATCCCTCGGCCGCCAGGAACCGGCCCCATTCCTCGTCGAGAAGCGTGCCGTTCGTCTGAAGCCCGTTGGCGATTTTCCGCCCCGCGGGACAAAGCCGCCGCTCGATCTCGACGATCTTGCGGAAATAGTCGATGCCCAGGATGGCCGGCTCGCCCCCGTGCCATGAGACGCGGATGATCTCATCGGTCGAGGCCGCAATGTGCTGGGCGATGGTGGTCTCGAGGAGTGCCTCGGGCATGCGAGACGGGACGGACTCGCGCCCCTTCGGGCCTTTGTCGAGATAATAGCAGTAACGGCAGGCCAGGTTGCAGGCCGCCCCGGCCGGCTTGACGAAGACCTGGAAGCTCCGCGAGGCGACGGTCATCGCCACGATCTTACCATCCCCCGGGTCTTTTGCCGATAGAGCGCAAGAAGATTCGGGGACATGACCCTTTTCTCAGGAAAAGGGATCGTGTCCCCGAATTTTCGATAAAACGCTCTGTCGTCTGACCGGCCAACGCCGATCTGTGTTATAAAATAAGAGATGCTTAGCGTCCGCATGACGGTTTTGGCCCTGGTCGTACTGATCCTCCCCTGTTCAGACCTTCTCTCCCAATCGTCTCGACCCGCGAGCTCACCGTCCTCGGCCTCCGCGCCGGCTTCGAAGTCGCAGAGCGTCTCGGATTTCGAGCAGCGGCTGACCCGCATCAACGGCCAGATCAAGGACCTCAGGGCCCGCCTCGAGGCCGAGGCCCGTAAAGAATCCTCCGTCCTCACGTCACTGGCCAGGATCAACCTCAACAAGAGCATCGTCGAGCGGGAGCTCGCCGCCCGGAACGTCGAGCTCGAACGCGGCCGCGCCGACCTGGCCGTCGTTCAGGCCAACATCCGCACGCTCCGCACGGGGATCGATCGGGAGCGCGAGTCCATGGAACGGACGCTGGTGACGCTCTACAAGTTCGGCCGCGTCGATTTCTTCCAGGTCCTGCTCCAAGCCCGGGACGTCGAGACTTACGCCTCCGAGAGCAAGCATCTGACGCTTCTGGCCCGGGGCCAGGACGAGGTCGTCGCAAGTTATCTCGCCTCGCTCGACGAGCTCCGCGCGGCCGAGTCCGGCCTCGAGAGCAAGCAGACGGACCTGGCCGAGATGGCCCGGGCCGCGAACCTCAAGCGCCGAGAGCTCGAGACCGAGGCCCGCAAGAATGCCACCATGGTCCAGGAGATCCGTAAGAACCGGGCGACGTACCAGCAGACCCTGAAGGAGCTCTCCGAGAGCGCCGAAGAGCTCCAAAAGCTCATGGCCAAGATCATCAGCCAGGAATGGGTCCTGCCGGCCGCCTGGGTCCCCCTCTACGAGCGGAAAGGCCGGCTGCCCTGGCCCCTCGACGGCCGGGTCATCACGGCGTTCGGGTTCGAGAAGCACCCCGACTTCAAAACGGTCGTCATGAACAAGGGGGTCGAGATCTCGCCGGCCAAAGACAAGTCGCTCATCCTGTCCGTCCATGCGGGCAAGGTCGTCTACGCCGACTACTTCCAGGGCTACGGCAACCTCCTCATCATCGACCACGGCATGACCTACTACACGCTCTACGGCCACTGCGCGGAGTTCCTGGCCGCGATCGGCGACATGGTCCGGGCGGGGCAGCCCGTGGCCATCGTCGGCGACACCGGTTCCCTCAAGGGTGAGTGCCTCTATTTCGAGGTCCGCTACAAGACCAAGGCCCTCGATCCCTTGCAATGGCTTAGGCGGAGATGATAGAATGGATGTCCGTTCTGCCATGAAAGTACCGAGATATCGCTGG
>JADGNU010000319.1 GCA_017883305.1 Candidatus Aminicenantota bacterium
CAGGCCGTAGGTCACGTGGTAGGCCCGGGCGAGGTGGTCCCCGCCCGCCTTGCTCGCCGCATAAGGCGAGGAGGGCGCCAGAGGGTCGGTCTCGCGGGCGGCCCGCCCCGTCCGGCTGCCATAGACCTCGTCGGTCGAGATGTGGACGAAGACCTCGACCCCCGTGAGGGCGCGCAAGGCGTCGAGGAGCGTGTAGGTGCCATGGACGTTGGTCAGGACGAACTCGCCGGCGTCATAGATCGACCGGTCGACGTGCGTTTCCGCGGCAAAGTGGACGACCGCCTGGGCGCGGCCCATGAGGCGCCGGACGAGCTCCCGGTCGCGGATGTCGCCGAGGGCGAACTCGTAGCGGGGGTCCTCATGGACGTCAACGAGGTTGTCGAGATTCCCGGCGTAGGTCAGCTTGTCCAGGTTGATGATCTTCGTTTGCTTGTGGCGGCGGAGGGTCATGCGGATGAAGTGGCTGCCGATGAAGCCCGCTCCTCCCGTGACGAGGATCGTCTTGCCGTCGAGGGTCCGTTCGGTGCTCATGACGCCGCTCCGGTCCTCAAAAGCCGAACCCGCCGAGGAAATCGAGCGTCTTGCCGATCGAGCCGAGGCCCAGGGAGACCCGGACCTGCGTGTCGGGCTTGGCGCGGAAATAGAAAGCCCGGACGTCGACGAGGATGTCGATGCACTGGTAGTGGTAGGTCAGCTGCGCGCCGGTATAAAGAAGCTTCCGGTCCTTGATGTTGTAATCGGCCTCGAGCTGGAGGTCGATGTCGAGTGCGGGCAGCCTCAGCCCGGCGAAGGCGCCGATCTGGTCGCGGTTGTAGAGGGCGATGAGCTGCGGGTCGACCCCCGTGATCCAGGAGTTGCGGCTCGTAAACCACGACACGGTCAGGAAATCGCCGGCCGGCTTGTCGCCGGCCGTGGCGCTCAGACGCAGGCTCGACAGGTTCTTGTAGTACGGGTTATAGGCCGCCGAGGCGTCCAGGCTGAACTTGGCCTGGGGGTAGAAGCGGAGCGTCCCGGTCATCTCGGAGAAGCGGGGCGGCTTGCCGTCGACTGGGAAGAGCGACAGCGGGCCGTCCGCGGGCGAGAAGTAATACGTCTGTCCGAGGGCCAGGGAAAAGACCTCGACGGACCGGTCGCCCTCTCCCCTGAAGAGGAAGCGCCCGGTGACGCCGTAGCTCATCTGGTGATAGCGGAAGAACCCGAAGTTGGTCACGATCCGGCTGGCCGCGTTGGTCGGGCTGTCGTACGAGTAGTTGACATAGGGCTCGATGATGTTCTTGAGCCGGGCCCGGCCGTCCCGGCCGTAGAAGACGCGAAAGAACACGGGGCCGACGATCTCGACGGCAGCGACGAAGTTGCGGGTGTAGATCGGCTTGTCGACGATCCCGCCGGTGTCCGGATCGAGGCTCTGGCCGTAGTAATTGAGGTTGGCAGTGACCGTCGTCGTCGCCGTCAGCCAGGGGATCGCGGAGAACGGCAGGCTCAGGGACGGACTGACGCCCAGGCGCGACGAGCGCCGCTCCGTCCCGGCCGCGTAATCGGATTTCCAGCCGTATTGCGTCCGGGAGAAGGACGTGGCCAGGGAGAAGTAGACCGGGGCGAAAAGCCGGGTCTTGAAAACGTTGAAGCTGATCTGGGGCAGCGAGGTCGAGACGTTCGAGTCGTCGAGCTGCGAGAAGTAGGTCTCGAAGCGCGAGGCCCGGGCGCTGAGGTTGAAGTGCTGCCAGGACCGGGACAGGAAGACCTGCGAGGTCCGGGTGAAGGACAGGGCCCGCTGGAAGTTGTTGTCGAATTCCCTCAGGAAGGTGAACGAAGTCTGATAATCGACGTTGGCGGCCAGGGTGAAGCCGAGGGGCAGGGCTTGGGTGTGGTTGAGGCGGATGATGGAGGAGCTGCCGGGCTTGGTCCCGTCGGCCTGCTTTTTATACATGAAGTAATAGAGGTTGAGGTCGCCTTTCGTGCCGCCGGGAAAAAGATAGCGGTATTCGAGGCCGGCGCCCGTGCCGCGGGCCAGGTAGAAATCGACGCCGACCGTGGCGTCCATGTTCGAGGCCATGGCCCAGTAGAAGCTCTGGGAGATCGCGAACCCCTTCTCGCCGGCATAGCCGATCTGAGGCATGAGAAAGCCCGTGGCCCGCTCTTTCAGGGGATAGCGGAGGTAGGGCAGGTAGAGCACAGGAACGCTCTTGATCCGGAGAACGGCGTCCCACATTTCGATGGAATCGCCCGTCTTGAGATTGGCCTTCGAGAGGCTGAAGCTCCAGCGCGGGTTCGGCTGGGTGCAGGCCGTGAGCCGCGCCTTCTTCAGGCCATAGAGGTCGTCCTGCTTGCGCTCGAGCGATTCGGCTTCGAAGAGGATGGATGGCGGGAGAAGGCCGGAGGCCCGGTCGATCGTCGCGCGGCCGGACTCGAGGTTGTAGAGGACTCGCTCGGCGCGGATGACCTCGGCGCCCGACTGGGCCACGACGTTGCCCTCGGCCATGACGTCCTTGGTCTCGAGGTCGTACTCGACCCGGTCGGCAAAGAGAAGGAACTCCCCATAGTGGATCTCGACGTCGCCCGCGGCATAGACCCGCTCCCCGATACGCTCCTGGCTCCGGGCCAAGATCTTGACCTCCGGCGAGGGGGCTGGGGCCGGTTCGGCGGCAGGCTTTGCGTTCGGCTTGGCCTGGGGCTTGGCCGTCACCGGGTCCTGGGAGTAGAGACCGCCGCCAAGAAGCGTCGCCGCCAGACAGAACGCGGCGAGGGCCCGCGGCAGGACCGGCAAAAGACGACAAGACTCCATCGGCTGATATGTAGCACAGCGGTCGGGGGGAAGCAAACGGCACCCGGGCCTGTCATGACCCCGGCGGCTCGTCCTTCAACTCTTTTTTGATCGCCTGGAAGAAGCTCAGGAGCCCGGAAAAGATGCCGAGGACGGTGAAAGTGAGGAGAAGCCAGGGCGCCGTGCCGAGCCAGCGGTCAAGCAGGTAGCCGAAGAACAGGCCGACGGCGATCGAGGAT
>JADGNU010000320.1 GCA_017883305.1 Candidatus Aminicenantota bacterium
TCCTCTTCACATTTTTCGAGGCGGTCCTTGCGAAAAGCCGTCTGGGCCTTTTCGATATGGGGAGAGAGCGTCGCGTAGGCGTTGATGAGCGAGAGAGACTTGTCCTGGGCCGGGGCCCTCGAAACAAGCGCTCCCAAAGCGAGCACACATGGGAGGATCAGCTTTCGTTTCACGGCGTCAGCCCTTCCCGGCAGAGATGGGGCGACATCCTTTCCCGCCTAATCGAATCATAGCCCAGAGGGGCCGCTGTGTCAAACCCCTGCGTCCCAGCCCGCCCGGGGCCTTCTTGACCTCCCCTCGGGGCCGGCGATATGATGTCCGCACGCCGCATCGAAGGAGGTCTTCCATGTCCCCATTCCGCCGCCTCTCCCGCGCCGCCGTAACGGCCGCGTTTGTCATCTTAGCCCTCTCCCAAGCTCTGCCGCCTGCCCGTGGCGCCGCGCCCTCGTCGGGCGCCCAATCCCAGAGGGCTACGACCGGAGTCCCGCCCGGGATCGACGCCGCCGTCGCCCGGATCATGAAGACCTTCGAGGTCCCGGGGCTCGCCCTGGCCATCGTGAAGGACGGCCGTGTCGTCCTGGCCAAGGGTTACGGCGTCAGGAAGCTCGGCGATCCGGCGCCGGTCGACGCCCGGACGCTTTTCGGCATCGCCTCGAACACCAAGGTCTTCACGGCGACCGCCCTCGGCCTTCTCGTCGAGGAAGGGAAGCTCGCCTGGGATGCGCGCGTCGTCGATTCTCTGCCGTGGTTCATGATGTCCGACCCCTACGTCACGCGCGAGCTCAGCGTCCGCGACCTGCTCGTCCACCGCAGCGGCCTCGGGCTTGGGGCAGGGGACCTGCTTTGGTGGCCCGAATCGACGTACAACCGGGAGGAGGTCGCCCGTCGCCTGCGCTCTATCAAGCTCGCGACGTCGTTCCGCAGCGCCTACGCCTATGACAACGTCCTCTACCTCGTCGCCGGCGAGGTCATCCAGGCCTTGAGCGGCGAGAGCTGGGAGGATTTCGTCGGCGAGCGCATCCTGAAGAAGGTCGGCATGACGGGAAGCAACGTGCGTCATTCGGCGGCGGCCGACGGCGGCAACGTCGCTACGCCGCATGCCAGGGTCGAGGGGGCCGTCCGGCCCATCGCCCCGTTCACGAGCGACAACACCAACCCGGCCGGCGGCATCAATTCCGGGGCCGAGGACATGGCCAAGTGGATGCTGGTGCGCCTCAACCGGGGGAAGCTCGCGGACGGGACGGCGCTCTACTCGGAGCGGACCGCCCGCCAGATCGAAACGCCGGTGACCATCGTGCCCAACCCGGCGCCGCCCGCGGAGCTCTCCCCGCTCAAGTCCAATTTCGCCGCTTATGCGTTGGGTGTCGGAGTCCGCGATTACCGCGGCCAGCGCGTCCTGACCCACACCGGAGGCCTTCCCGGCTATGTTTCGATCGTGACGCTCCTCCCGGAGCGGAACCTGGGCATCGCCGTCCTGACGAACGCCGAGTCCACGGAGGCCTTTTCCGCCCTCACCTGGCAGATCATCGACAGCGATCTCGGCGCGCCGGCTACGGACTGGACCGCGGCCTATCTCAAGCTCGTGACCCGGTCCAACGAGGAGACGGCGAAGGCGCTCGGCTCGTCGACGGCGGCCCGCGACGCGTCGTCGAAGCCCTCGCTCCCGCCGGCGAAATACGCCGGGACTTACACCGATGCCTGGTATGGCGACATCGTCATCGAAGAGACCGGCGGGCGCCTGGTCATGCGCTTCACCAAGACGCCGGCGCTCGTCGGCGACATGGAGCACTGGCAGTACGACACCTTCATCGTCCGCTGGCGCGACCGCGAGCTTCGGGCCGACGCCTACGTGACCTTCGCCCTCCGGCCCGACGGCTCGATCGAACGGGCGAAGATGGAGGCCGTCTCGCCAGAGACCGACTTCAGCTACGACTTCCAGGATCTCGACCTCAGGCCGGCCCGCAAGACGCCGCGCTGAGGCCTACGGACTGTCTTGACCGGGGCTTTGACCCCGGTTATGGTGCCTCCGGGAAGGAGGCCTGATCCCCATGGTCGATTCAACGGTGGTCCTCTTTGGCCAGACGTTGGCATACACGCTCTACGCGATCGTCATGATCCTCGTCGTCGGCTGGGTTGCCTGGAGACTGACGAAGCCGCCGGGCAAGGAAGCAGGGGTCAAGCCGGCCGTGTTCTTCACCTTCGTCGCCTTTCTGACGGTCCTCGGCATCTCCCTGCATCTGATCACGTTGAAAACCATCCCCTGGGTCGAGCCGGACTTGCACCGGGCGAGCGTCCGGGTGGACAAGGTCTTCCAGATCCGGGTCGCGGACCATGAATTCCAGCTTCCGGCGGACCGCCTCGTCATCCGGGTCGGCGAAAAGGTCCGCTTCGAGGTCGCCTCGGACGATCTGACCTACGGTTTCGGGGTCTTCCGCCCCGACCACACCATGGTCTTCCAGATGCAGGTCGTCCCGGGCCACCTGAACGACGTCATCTGGCAGTTTCCCAAGTCCGGGCTCTACAGCATCCGCTCGACCGAATATTCGGGACCCGAGGGCGCCCACATGATCGTCGAGAACGCCATCGAAGTCCTCGATGCGAAGTGAGGGGGACTGCATGAGCATCGTCCAGACACTGATCAACGGAGAACAGGGCCTGTTCAAGCCGAAGACCCTGACGCCCATGCAGAAACTGGCCCTGAGGTTCGTCGTCGTCGGACTGGCCTATTTCGGATTTGCCGTCATCGAAGGGATGATCATGCGGATCTACGAGGTCCAGCCCATCCCCTTCATCAAATCGAAGCAGTTCTTCGCCATCATGACCGCCCACCCGCTCGTCGGCATCTTCGGGTCGTCGTATGCGATCGTCTTCGGCGCCTTCCTCTTTTTGGTGCCGTTCCTCATGAAGAAGCCGCTGTGGAGCTTCAAGCTGGCCACGTGGACTTTCTGGCTCGGCGCCGTCGGCACCTTCGTCTTT
>JADGNU010000101.1 GCA_017883305.1 Candidatus Aminicenantota bacterium
TGCTGGACGAAGATCTTCTGCATCTTTTCGGGGGTCACATAGCCATATTTCACGGGAGGCTGGTTCTTGAGCTCGATCGTGATCATCGGCTCGGCGTTGCACAGTCCGGCACATCCGGAGGTCGTGACGATGACATCCTGGACCTTGGCCTTGTCGATCTCCCCGAGGAGGGCGTCCATGATATCCCGGGCGCCGGCGGCAATGCCGCACGTGCCCATGTGGACCGTCACCCGGGCCCGGCCCTCGCTCTCCCGAATGGTCATCAGGGACTTGGTCTTTTCCCGGATCTTCGCCAGGTCTTGAATGCGGAGTTTTTTCTTTCCGGCCATCAGATGTCCTTCCTTTCCGTCATGACGCTTCCGGCTTCTGATATTTGCTGAGGATCGGCCCGATCTTCCGGATCGTCGCGTGGCCGTGATACTCCCCGTCGACGACGACGACCGGCCCGATGGCGCAACAACCGAGGCAGGCCACGGTCTCCAGCGTAAACTGGCCGTCCTTCGTCGTCTCTCCGGCGGGCACGTCGAGCTTGCGCTCAAGCTCCTCCAGGATCTTCGGACCGCCCCGGACGTGGCAGGCCGTTCCGAGGCAGACGAGACACATGTGCTTGCCGCGCGGCGTCAGGCTGAAAGCCCGGTAGAACGTGGCCACTCCGACGACATCAATGAGGGGCATGCCCAAGGCCTTGGCGACGTGCCTCAGAGCTTCCGGGGGGAGGTAGTTGAAACTTTCCTGGACGTCGAGGAGGATGGCGATGAGGTTCTTCTTGAGCCCTTGGTGTTTGTCGATGATCGACTGGACCTTCGTTTTGTCAGTGTCCAAATCATCCCTCCGGTAAGAGGATTTCGCTCAAAGACGGGCGTCGATGGCCAAGGCCCAACGCCGGGAATGCGGCCAGACTTGAGGCGGGTACGGAGGAGGCAGCATACAACTCTCGGCCGGCTGCCGGCCTCACGGGCGGGCGACTATGGTCTATAAAAATAAAATTCTCCTTACGGCATTGCCAGGAGACCTAAAGACCGGACAATAAGAGGGCATTTATACAAGATGATTTTGGTCTTGTCAAGTTCCGGGGTCAGGTTTCGAGCTCGATCGTTTCGACGACGAGGTCACGGCCTTCGACGATCTCGACCCGCCGCGAGCCGCAGCCGGCGCAGGAGAAATCCGTGTCCTCGCGGACGGCCTCCCCGCCGCAGTCGGGACAGCGGAGCTTGGCCGGGACGACGACGATCTCCAAGCGGGCCGTTTCGGCGACCGTCTCCTTTTTATAGGTGTCGAACGCCGATTCGAGGAGGTCGGGCACGACCCCGGACATGACCCCGACCTTGAGCACCACCCGGATGACCCGGGCGGCCCCGTGCTCGCGGGCCTTTTCTTCGAGGACCTCGAAGACGGACGCGACGAGCGACAGCTCATGCATGGCCGGACCTGAGGCGCTCGAGCGCCTCGACGACGTACGCGGCCAGGGCGTCGATGCCGTCGCCGCGGAGCGCGGAGACGATGAAGACCTTGAGACCGGGCTTGATGGCCAGGGCCTCCGCGGCCGCCCGGTCCGGATCGAAGGGCAGGTAGGGCAGGAGGTCCGCCTTGGTCAGGACCAGCACGTCGGCCGAGAGGAAGGCCTGGGGGTATTTGGCCGGCTTGTCGTCCCCTTCCGGGGACGAGAGCAACACGAAGCGGAGGTCCTCGCCGAGGTCGTAAGAGGCCGGGCAGACGAGGTTGCCGACGTTCTCGATGAATAGGAGATCGATCGCCGCAGGCACGTCGCCGAGGACCTTGCCGATCATTCGGGCCTCCAGGTGGCAGGCCCCGCCCGTCGTGATCTGCCAGGCCGGCACCCCCTTGGCCCGGATGCGCTCGGCGTCGCGCTCGGTCTCGATGTCGCCCTCGATGACGGCCATGCGGAAACGGTCCCGGAAGCGCTCGGCCAGCGCTTCGAGGAGCGTCGTCTTGCCCGAGCCGGGCGAGCTCAGGAGGTTGACGCCTAGGATGCCGCGGGACCGGAGCTCGGCCCGGATGGCCGCGGCGGCCTGCTTGTTCGTGGCCAGGAGGTCTCGCACGACGGTGATCGTCTTCGTGGTCATGTCCGGACCCCCTTCAGGAACGCCTCCAGGAATATCAGGGCCAGGGCCAGGTGGCCCTCCGCCCGCCGGGTGAGCCCTTCACCGACCGAAAAGTCGTGGCCCCGGATGGCCAGCAGCCGGGCCTCCGGGCGCTGCTCATAGAGCGTCTCGGCCAGGGCCAGCACTGCGGTCGGCCCGAGCGCGTGGCTCATGGCGGGCATCCGGGGATCGGGCTCGATCGCCGCGAAAGTGAACGGCTTGCGCAGGCCACGCCCCGCGTCCACAAAGACGACGATCTCGTGGGCGGCGCAGGCCAGGGCGTCCTCGACGGCGAGCTGGTAGTTGGCGTCGCACGTGACGCTCCGCAGGTGGCGTTTTTTCAGCTGTTCGGCCGCGGCGGCCCCCAGGCCGTCGTCGCGGCGGCCTGGGTTGCCGATCCCCAGGACGAGCACCCGCCGGGGTTGCTTGCGACGCGGAATCAGCGGACCTTCCTCTGGAGGACACGGCCGGCCGCATCGACGAGGGCGACCTCGAGCGGCATCCGGCCCAGGGCGTGGGTGGCGCAGCTCAGGCAAGGGTCGTAGGCCCGGATGGCCACCTCGACGCGGTTGAGCATGCCCTCCGTGATCTCGGGCTTCTCCGAGAGAACGTTCATCGCGACCCAGTTGACGGCCCGGTTCATGGGCTCGTTGTTGTTCGTCGTCGAGACGATGAGGTTGGCCATGGTGATCTGGTCGTCGTCGTTGACGCGGTAGTGATGGAAGAGCGTGCCCCGCGGCGCTTCGACCAGGCCGATCCCTTCCGGCGCGCGCCGGCCCTTCTTGACGAGCTTCGTGCCCTGGAGGTCCTTGTCGAGGAGCAGCTCCTTGATGACCTCGGCGGAATGCAGGAGCTCGATGAGCCGGGCCCAGTGCGAGTGGAGCGACATGTTGTTGGGCTTGCCGTCGGTGTAGGCCTTGTAGGTCTCGAACTCCTTCTGGGCGAGCGGCGACGGGATGTAATCGCAGGTGTTGAGCCGGGCCAGCGGGCCGACCCGGTACCAGCCGTCCTCCTTGCCGAGGGCGCGGAGGTAGGGGAACTTCATGTAGCTCCAGGACCGGGTTTCCTCGCCGATATGCTTGACGTAGTCCTGGTAGTCGACGTCGTCGAGGACCTTGCGGCCGTCGGCGTCGACGGCCCGCAGGCAGCCGTGATAAAAATCGAGGGCGCCGTCCTTGCGGACGAGGCTGAGGTGGTTCGACGGGAACTCGGCGAAGCGGTCGACGAGGTCCTTGTTCTTCCGGTGATAATCCCTGAAGAGATCGATGGCCGCCTGGGACCATTCGATCATCCGGTCGATCGTCAGGGGATCGGGGCCTTTGAGGAAGCGGTCGCGCTCCTCGGGGCTGAGGTTCTTGTTGATCCCTCCCGGGATGGCGCCGGTGCCGTGGATCTTCTTGCCGGCGGTCGCCAGGATGATCTCCTGGCCGAACTTGCGCATGAGGACGGCCCGGGTGGCCAGCTCCTTGTCGAGGGCGATGAGGCCGATGACGTTGCGCACGGCCGGGTCGGCGTCCATGCCCAGCAGGAAGTCGGGCGAGGCCAGGTAGAAGAAGTGCAGGGCGTGGGACTGGAACATCTGGCCATAGTGCATCAGGCGGCGCATCTTCTCCGCTGTCGCCGTCAGCTTGCCCGGACCGGCGCCGACGATGACGTCCATGGCCTTGGCCGACGCCAGGTGGTGGCTGACGGGGCAGATGCCGCAGAGCCGTTGAACAAGGACCGGGGCCTCCCAATAGGGGCGGCCCTGGACGAACCGCTCGAAACCGCGGAACTCGACGACGTGGAATCGGGACTGGGTCACCTTGCCGGCGTCGTCCAGCCGGATGGTGACCTTGCCGTGGCCTTCAACCCGGGTGACGGGTTCGATCGTTATTTTTTGACCCATGGGCGTTCACTCTTCAATCGAATTTGATCATGTCGTAGGTCAGGTTGAGGGGCCGGCCCTCGACGAGCGCGGTCACGGCCTCCCAGATGAGGTCGGCCGAGGGCGGGCACCCCGGCAGGAAATAGTCGATCTTGACGACCTCGTGGCAGGGATAGACCTTGTCCAGGATGATCGGCAGGTCCTCGTCGTTGGGGATGATGCCGCTGCCGGGGTCGACCGTCGGCGAGTTCAGGTAGGCCTCCTCCAGGCACTCCTTGAGGGGGATGCTGTTGCGCAGCGCCGGCAGACCGCCCATGACGGCGCACTCGCCGACCGAGACGAGGACCTTGCAGTTCTTACGGAACGAGCGCAGGACCGCGACGTTCTCGCTGTTGCAGCAGCCGCCCTCGATCAGGCCGACGTCGACGGGCTTGGTGAATCTCTTGATATCGTCGATCGGCGACTTGTTGAACTCGACGAGGTCGACGAGCTTGAGGATACGCTCGTCGATATCGAGCAGGGACATGTGGCAGCCGAAGCAGCCGGCCAGCGACGTGGTGGCGATGACGGGTTTGCTCACGGGCTACCTCCCGGTCCCTTTCTCGATGTCGCTGCCGATGGGTGTGTGGTCGAACTTGCGCTGGCCGATCGGCAGCGCGAACCCCTTCTCCTTCCGCAGGATCGCGCCGACAGGGCAGATGTCCATGGCCCGGCGGGCCTCCTCCTCGGAAAGCTTGGCGGCCAGCTTGGGGTCGATCTCGATGGTCACGTGGGGACCCCGCTCGACCGCGGCGAAGACCTTGCGCCCGGCCTTGGACGTGATGCCGCGGACGCAGCGGAGACACTGGACGCAGCGGTTCCGCTCGAGCATGAGCAGCGGGGAGCCGGCCAGCAGGGCCCGGCCCGGCCAGAGGTAGGGGAACCGCGGCACCATCATCTTATAACGGTAGCCCAGGGCCTGGAGCTCGCAGTTGCCGCTCTTCTCGCAAGAGGGGCAGAAGTGGTTCCCCTCGACGAAGAGCATCTCGATGAGGGACTTGCGCATGTCTTCGAGATCCGGGGCCGTATTCTCGACGGCCATGCCCTCGGTCACCGGCTGAGTGCAGGAGGCCATATAGCGGCCGGCGACGCGGACGGTGCAGATCCGGCAGCTGCCGACGGGCTTGAGGGCCTCGTAGTTGCAGAGGACCGGGATGTAGACGCCGTTGGCCTTGGCCGCCTCGACGATCGTCTGGCCGCGCTCGGCCAGACACGCCTTGCCGTCAATGGTAAAGCGGATCTCACTCATCGAGGGACTCCTTGCACTCCGGCTCGCGGTGGGCCGCCGCGCAACCGTCCTGGACGGCCTCCTCCAGGTTGAATTCGGGGACGAACTCCTCGCCTGTCCGGATCTTGGCCGCATAGAGCTCGGGGAAACTCTTCAGGGTCGTCAGGATGGGATTGGGGGAGGTCTGTCCGAGCCCGCACCGGCTCGTGCTCTTGACGAGCCGGCCCCAGTCCTCGAGGTCGCGCAGATCGCTCGCGGTGCCGAGGCCCCGGGCGACCTTTTCGAACTTCTTCTTGAGCAGGACGTTCCCGGCCCGGCAGGGGACGCACCAGCCGCAGGACTCGTCGACGAAGAACTCCATGAAATTCGAGACGACCTCGAAGATGTCGCGATCGGGCCCGAAAACGATGACCGAGCCGCCGGTGGCCAGATCGGAGAAATCGATCTTCCGGCCGAACCCGGCAGGCGCGACGCAGCTCCCCGACGGTCCGCCGACCTGGACGGCCTTGGCCCCGGCGCCACCGGCCATGTCCAGGAGATCGGCGATCGGGAGGCCGTATTCGATCTCGTAAACGCCCGGCCGGCTGCAGTCGCCGGAGACGCTCAGGAGCTTGGTGCCCGCCGACTGCGTCGTGCCCAAGGCCTTGAACCAGGCCGCGCCCTCGGCCATGATGCGGGCGGCGGTGGCCAGGGTCTCGACGTTGTTGACGGTGGTGGGTTGGTTCAGGTAGCCGGTCTGGACGGGGAAGGGCGGCCTGTCGCGAGGCTCGCCGCGCTTGCCCTCGGCCGACTCGAGCAGGGCCGATTCTTCGCCGCAAATGTAGGCGCCGGCGCCCGACTTGACGACGATGTCGAAATCGAACCCCGCAGCGCCGGCGGCTTTCTTGCCGAGCAGGCCCTGCCGGCGCATACCGGCCAGGACCGATTCGAGGTGGGCCCGGAGATAGGCGTACTCCGACCGGAGATAGAGGACGCCTGTTTTCGCCCCGATGGCGTAGCCGGCGATGGCCATGCCCTCGAAGAGGAGCGCGGGGAGTTCGGTCAGGATGACCCTGTCCTTGAACGTCCCGGGCTCGCCCTCGTCGGCGTTGCAGACGACGAAGCGCCGGTCGGCGGCCTCGCGGCGGCAGAATTCCCATTTGAGTCCGGTCGGGAAGCCCGCTCCGCCCCGTCCGAGCAGGCTGGCCCTCTTGATCTCGTCGATAACTTTTTCCGGCGTCATGGACACGGCCTTGCGCAGGCCCGCGCCGGATTCGTGGGCGCCGAAGAGGACGGGCCCGCGACGGCGGATGTTGTTGACGACCATGGCCCGGACGAGGTCCGATTGGTTGGCGCCGTCCCCGAACGAGGCGACCTGGTCCCGGGCCGGCGTCCCGGCGCGGAGGCCGCGGACGATGGCCCGGGCCTTGTCGGGGGTCAGGGCCGTGAAGACGACCCCGTCGACGATGGCCGAGGGCTCCTGGTCGTTCATCCCGATGCAGGAGGTCGGGAAGAGGCCGACGGTCCCGTCGGCGGAGACCTCGCCGAAGCGGCATCCGGCCTCCTGCTCGAAGGCCTGGGCAACGGCTGTCCGCCCGGCCATCCTCGAGGTGATGGAATCGTTCAGGTAGACCGTCGAGGCGCCGCGCGGGGAGAGGGAGAAGAAGTGATAGAAAGTGACCGCCCCGCGGACCTCCGCCTCGGAGAGCTTCAGGTGCGCGGCGATGCGGCCGACGGCCTCATCGGAGACCTGCCCGAAGCGGGATTGGACGTCGCGGATGACGTCGAGCAAGGCCGCCGGGTCCTTGGGATGCTTGAGGACGATGTCTTTCTCTGTCGTCATGTTCGAACCCCGAAAACGCGTTGTCGAGCGACGTAGTGTAGCACAAATGTCCGGCCAGGAAAACACACCTCGGAACGGTCCACAAAAGGGCTTGATTTTTACTCTGGAAAAAAGTTATGATTCGGTTAGAGAAGTTTCGGAACAATCGAGGAAGGAGGTATGATGCGCAAAAAGACTCTGATCGTGATAGGCGTTTTCCTTGCGTTCTTGGTCATCCAGGGATGCACATCGGCGCCCGAGAAGACCCTCCTCAAGCAGTACTTCAACGCCGTCACGATGAACGACAACGACACGCTGTCCAGCATCGCTCTCGACCCCCTGCAGCCTGAGCTTGGCTCCTGGTCCATCGTCAGCATCGGCCCCGAAAAGGTCGAACCGGCCTCCCTGCCGGCGCTGAACAAGGCCGAGATCGAGGCCAAGAAGATCCAGGACGCGCAGATCGGCCCGACGATCGACGCCGATACGGCCCTCAAGGACGCCCAGTACGAGAAGGATACGTCCCGGTCGGCCGGCGGCAAGGCCGCCGCCCAGAGGAAGATCGACGAGCTCCAGGGCAAGTACGACATCGAGAACGGCAAGATGCAGGAGTTCAAGAAGGCCTATACCACCGCCAAGGCCGCTGCGGCAGCGGAAGAGGAGATCACCATGTTCTCCCTCGCCGCCCGCGAGCTGGCGAACGTCCGCGAGCTCACCGGCGATGTGCACTCCAAGGAAATCGTCGTCGCGATCACCAACCGGGCCGGCGTGAAGAAAGACTATAAGCTGTTGATGAGACAGTATCTCCTCAAGGACGAGGCTAACAATCTCCCGCACCGCGGCCAGTGGAAGATCATCAAGTTCGAGCCCCTCTCCTGAGGGGCCCGGACGATCGCGGGCGATGGTTGACTCTTTCTCCCCCGTCACTATAATAGTGTTTTTTCCGGGCCGTTAGCTCAGAGGGAGAGCACCGGCCTTTTAAGCCGGGTGTCGCTGGTTCGAGTCCAGCACGGCTCATTTTTGTTGCCCCTGTCGTCTAGAGGCCCAGGACACCGCCCTTTCAAGGCAGCAACACGGGTTCGAATCCCGTCGGGGGCGCTTTCCCTCTCCCCTATGGGCAATCCCCCTTCTCGGCTGCGCTCGGGGTATCGTCCCTTGCCCCCACGTCCCCGGAAACCTTCTTATGCGGTTTCCCCCGCCTCCGGCGGGCACCCTTTCCATCACGGGGGCCTTGGGGCGACTGATCTTGCCCCGATAATGTAGACACCTCGAAAAGAATGGAATACATTCCAACGAGGAGGGACAAGATGAGCGAGGGGAAGGTACGACGTCGTTATGATCGGGCCTTTAAAGAAGGCGCGGTACGCCTGGTGGTCGAGGAGGGACAGACTCTAGCCGGTACGGCCCGTGACCTGGGGATCACCGAGACCATGCTCACGCGCTGGAGGAAGGAGTATCTGGCGGATCAGGGACAAGCCTTCCCGGGAAAGGGGCGGCTGAAACCGGATGAGGAGGAGATCCGCCGGCTCAAGAGGCGGGTCTCGGACCTGGAACAGGAGCGGGACATCCTAAAAAAAGCGTTGGTCATCTTCTCCAAACACCCCAAATGAAGTATGGCTTCATGGACCGAAACAGCTCCGGTTTTGAGGTGACGAAGATGGCCGAGGTGCTGGGGGTAAGCCGGAGCGGATATTACGCTCATCTGGGAAGGCCGCAAAGCGCCCGGGCGTTGGAGGACGAGAAGCTTGTGACGATGATCCGCTTGGCCTGGGCGCAGAGCCGGAAGCTGTACGGGGCCCCGCGGATTACGGCCGAGCTACGCTCTCAGGGGCTACCGTGTGGGAAGAACCGGGTAGTCCGCCTGATGCGGCAGGCGGGGATCCGGTCTCAGACGAAGAAAGCGTTCCGAGTGACCACGAAGTCTGGGGGGCTGTTGGAGGCCGACGATCTGGTGCAACGGCAGCGATGCGGCTGTACTCCGCGAGAACTGCGCCCTTCAGGACATCGGCTGCCCGGTCGATACGGAACGCATTGGAAACGTGCGACCGTTGCTGGCCCGCGCGACTGGTCTGCCCGCCTCGCGGCT
>JADGNU010000102.1 GCA_017883305.1 Candidatus Aminicenantota bacterium
GGCAAGTGGACGTTCCAGATCCGCTACCCGGACTGGGGGCGCTTCCTCATCCGGGTCGAGGATCCGGTGAGCGGCCACGCCGCGGGCCAGATCGTTTACATCGACTGGCCGGGTTGGGCCGGTCGGGCTAGGGAAGAGGGCGGCGCGGGAGCGACGGCCCTCAGTTTCACCGCCGATAAGCCCGCCTACAAGGTCGGGGAGAAGGCCGTCATCTTTCTGCCCGAGGCCGTCCAGGGCCGGGCCCTGGTTTCGATCGAGAGCGGCACTTCGGTCCTCGACAAGTTCTGGGTCTCCACGGTCAAGGGCGAGAACCGCTTCGAGATCCCGCTCACGGCGGCCATGACGCCCAACGTCTACGTCCATGTGACCCTCATCCAGCCGCACCGCGACAAGGCCAGCGACACGCCCATCCGGCTCTATGGCGTCATCCCCATCCTTGTCGAGGACCCGGGGACGCGCCTGGAGCCTGTGATCAAGATGGCCGACGAGATCCGGCCCAGGGAAAAATTCCGGGTCGAGGTCCGGGAGAGCGGCGGCCGGCCCATGACCTACACGCTGGCCGTCGTCGACGAAGGGCTCCTCGGCCTGACGAGGTTCGCGACGCCGGACCTGCGCAAGGGCTTCTACGCCCGCGAGGCCCTCGGCGTATCGACCTGGGACCTTTTCGATATCGTGGCCGAGGCCTACGGCGCCGAAATGGCCCGCATCCTGGCCCTCGGCGGCGACGAAGGCGGGGCGTCAATGGAAAAAGCCAAACAGCCGCGGCGCTTCCCGCCGGTGGTGCTGTTCGAGGGCCCGTTCGACCTCAAGGCTGGCGGGAGCGGCGTCCATGAATTGACCATGCCGCAGTATTTCGGGGCCGTCCGGGTCATGGTCGTGGCCGGCCGCGACGGCGCGTTCGGCCTGGCCGAGAAATCCGTCCCCGTCCGGCGCGACCTGATGACCCTGGCGACGCTGCCGCGGGTCGTCCGTCCGGGCGAGGACGTCGTCATGCCCATCGCCGTCTTCGTCACCAAGCCGGAGATCAAGGAGGTGACGGTCAGCGTTGAAACGAACGATCTCTTCCAGGTCGCCGGCCAGGGCACGAAGACCGTCGCCTTCGCCAAGCCCGGTGACGACATCGTCACGTTCACACTCAAGACGACCGGTGGGATCGGGCCGGGCGAAGTGCGATATCGGGCCACGGGAGGGTCCGAGCGCGTCGACGACACGATCGCCATCCCGGTCCTGGCCAGCAACACGGCCATCACCCAGACGACGCGTCTCGAGGTCAAGCCGGGCGCGGCGGCCGCGCAGGAGGTCGTGCCGTTCGGCCTCCAGAATACGAACAGCGTCATCATCGAAGCGTCGTCCCTGCCAGCGCTCAACCTCGAGAAGCGGCTCGATTTCCTGATCCAGTACCCGTACGGCTGCCTGGAGCAGACACTCTCCGCGGCCTTTCCCCAGCTCTATCTCAAGAGCCTGGTCAAGCTCGACGAGCGGCAGACGCGGGACGTTGAAGAGCACGTCAAGGCGGCCCTCCAGAGGATGACCGGCTTCCAGATGACCAACGGCGCTTTTTCCTACTGGCCGGGAAGCCGCGAGGGACATGAGTGGACGACCGCCTATGCCGGTTACTTTCTGCTCGAAGCGGCCCGACTCGGCTACCATGTGCCCCAGGCCATGCTCGACAGTTGGCGGGCGAACCAAAAGACGGCAGCCAACGGATTTGTCACAGGCGGCGGGTCCGCCCAGCTCATCCAAGCGTTCCGTCTGTTTACGCTGGCCCTGGCCCGAGACCCCGATCTCGGGGCGATGAACAGGCTTCGGGAAAGCTCCGGTCTCCCCGGTCTGGCCGGGCTCATGCTGGCCTCCGCTTTCCACATGACCGGGCAGGCGGACGCCGCAGCCGATCTGGCGGACCGAGCCCGGCTCGAGTTCATAGCCTACCGGGATGACAGCGAGACCTTCGGCTCGGATTTCCGTGACAAGGCCCTGGCTGTCAGGGCCTTCGTCCAGCTGGGCCGGCCGGATAAGGCCCGGCCGCTTCTCGAAGACCTGACCAAAACGCTCGCTTCGGACCTATGGCTTTCGACCCAGGAGACGTCGTTCGGGTTGATGGCCCTGGCTTCTTATTACGGCACCGCCGAGGTCAAGCCGTTCCGTTATCGGTTCGCTTGGGATGCGGAGAAGGCGCTCGATGTCGAATCGGCGACGCCCTTCGACCGGCGCGAATTCCCCGGCTTTCCGATGAAGGGCCGGACACTCGCGGTGACCAATCCCGGAACGACGCCCCTCTACGTCAACGTCTACCGCCGCGGCGTGCCGGCGGCCGGCATCGAAACGCCGTCGTCGGAGGGATTGTCGATCGATGTCCGCATGCGCGACATGAAGATGAACGGCCTCGACATCGGCAAGGTCCCCCAGGGGCTCGACCTCGTCGCCGAGGTCCGGGTCAAGAACCTGACCCCGAACCCGCTCAAGAACCTCGCCCTGACGCATCTTGTGGCCGCCGGCTTCCAGATCAAGAACCCGCGCTTCGGCGGCGGCGAGGGGGCGGGCCCCGTCGAGGTCGACTACCAGGACATCCGCGACGACCGGGTCTTCACCTATTTCGGCCTCGACGCCGGCCAGGAGAAGGTCTTCCTCGTCGTTCTCAACGCGTCTTACCGCGGCCGGTACTATCAGCCGGGCGTCGCCGTCGAGGCGATGTACGATGCCGGGCTCCACGCCAATACGAAAGGACAATGGGTCGAGATCGTGCAATGACCGATGTCGTGAACGCAGGCTTGAAAAGGGGACATGGACCTCAGGTTCGTGTCCCCCTGTCAAAACGCCGGAGTCTGATCTTCACCGCCGGCGCCCTCCTTCTTATGCTGATACTCTGGCTCGCGATCCCCGTCGTTCATTTCGAGGATGCTGTTTCGCCGGTGCTGTTCAGCGCGGAGGGGCGGCTTCTCGGGGCCCGAACGGCCGCCGACGGGCAGTGGCGCTTCCCGCCGGGCGAGCGTGTGCCGGAGCGCTTCTCCCGCGTCCTCGTCCGCTTCGAAGACAAGCGTTTCTTCGCCCATCCGGGGGTCGACCCCCTGGCCGTGGCCCGAGCCCTGCGGCAGAACCTCCGCACCCGGAAGGTCGCGAGCGGCGCGAGCACGATCACCATGCAGGTCGTCCGGCTGGCCCGGAAGAACCGGCCGCGGACCTACTTCGAAAAGCTGAAGGAAGCCGTCCTGGCGCTGCGGCTCGAGGCCCGGCACTCGAAACGGGAGATCCTGTCCCTCTTTGCCGCCCACGCGCCCTTCGGCGGCAACGTCGTCGGCATCGACGCCGCGTCCTGGCTCTATTTCGGCCGGAGCCCGGACGAACTGAGCTGGGCCGAGGCGGCGTTCCTGGCCGTCCTGCCCAACGATCCGGGCCTCCCCGCGACGGCACAGGGGCGAATCCTGCTTTTGGCGAAGCGGAACAGGCTTCTCGAGAAGCTGCGGGCGAACGGCGCGATGCCGGCGCTCGAGTGCCGCTTGGCCCTGGCCGAACCCATGCCAACGGGCCTTCGGACCGTGCCGCGCGAAGCGCCGCACCTTCTTGACACGCTAGCCGCCCGCCCCGGCGCCGCGCCGCCCTTCCGCTCCTTCCTCGCGGCTGACCTCCAAAGGACGGTCCGCCGGGTCGTGGAGCAGCACGGCGCGCGGCTCGTCGACCGCGGCATTCGCAATCTTGCCGCGGTCATCATCGACAATCGAACGGCCGCGATCGTCGCTTATGTCGGCAACGCCGGGCTCGAGCGGCGCGAGGAGCACGGCCAGAACGTCGACATCCTGCAGAGCCGGAGAAGCACAGGCAGCATCCTCAAGCCGTTCCTCTATGCCGCCATGCTCAAGGAAGGGGGCATCACGCCGGCAACCCTCGTCCCCGACACGCCGACACGGTTCGAGGGATTCCGGCCGGAGAATTTCGACCGCCGCTTCCGCGGCGCCGTTCCGGCGAGGACCGCCCTGGCCTGGTCGCTCAACGTCCCGGCCGTGCGCGAGCTCCGCGAATACGGCATTCCCCGTTTCGAGAACCGCCTGAGGCAGTGGGGGATGACGACCCTCGACAGGCCGCCCGACGACTACGGCCTGACCCTTATCCTCGGCGGAGCGGAAGGCAAGCTCGTCGAGATCGCCGCGCTCTATGCGAAGCTGGCGGAGCTTGCCTCGGGCGCGCCGGGAGGCGGCCGGGAGGTGCGGCTGCTGCGGGACGACCCTGAGGCGCCGTCGAAGATGCGCGACCTCGGGGCGGCCTCGGCGTATTTGACCCTGCAGGCTTTGACCGCGGTCAGCCGGCCGGACGAAGAGGGCTTCTGGCGGAACTTCAGCTCGTCGAAATGGCTGGCTTGGAAGACGGGCACGAGCTTCGGCCTGAGGGACGCCTGGGCGGTCGGTGTCACGCCCAACTACACGATCGGCGTCTGGGCCGGGAACGCCGACGGTGAGGGCAAGCCCGGGTTGACGGGTCTCGGCGCGGCGGCCCCGGTCCTCTTCGACCTCCTGGGCGCGATCGACGGCGGCGGCGAGATCGTCCGGCCGCGGTCGGGCCTCAAGACGCTCCGCGTCTGCCGCGATTCCGGCTATCTGGCGACCGATCTCTGCCCGGCGATCGACGTCACGGTTCCCGAGGAAAGCCGCTTCGACCGCATGTGCGCCTTCCATCAGACCGTCCACCTCGATGCCTCAGGACGATTCCGGGTCGACAGCCGCTGCGAACCGGTCGACAAGATGCGCCACGAATCGTGGTTCGTCCTGCCGCCCGTACAAGAATATTATTACCGGACCGATCACGCCGAGTACCGGCCCCTGCCGCCGTTTCGGGCCGATTGCGGCGGCGGGCCGGCGGGAGAGCGGGGCTCGCGGGTGATGAGCCTCGTCTACCCCGAGCCGGACATGTCGGTCTACGTCCCGGTCGGCCTCGACGGGAAGGTGGGCCAGGTCGTCTTCGAGGCCGTGCACAGGGAAAGCGGGGCGACCATCCACTGGCACCTGGACGAGAACTACATCGCGTCGACGCGGGTATTCCACCAGATCGGGGTCGCTCCCGAGCCCGGTCCCCACCGGCTCGTCCTGACTGACGACGAGGGACGACGGCTGGTGCGGGACTTTCAGGTCGTAAGCCCCGTGCGGCGCGGCGACCGCTGACACCACGGCGGCCGCTGACACCGTCATCTTGCTTTTTCTTGACGAAACCGCACCTCTGCTGCCCGGAGTCCATCGTCCGGCCGCTCACGGGGATTTCGGTTCTTTTGGGGCCAGGAGTATCATGGATGCCTGAAAAGAGGGAGACCGTGAGAGGGACTGCCTATCGTTTGACCGTGCTGTTCTCGCTGGCCATCCTGGCCGCGGCTTGCGGCGCGTCGAACGATAACGGGGGGACCCCCCCGCCCACGACCTCGAAGGTCACGATCGCGCCCGCTTCGGCGACGGTTCCGAGGGGGGGCATTCAGCAGTTCAGGGCGACAGTCGCCGATTCAACCGACGAGACGGTCGTTTGGAAGGTCAATGGCGTCCGGGGCGGAGAGTCCGCCCACGGGCTGATCTCCCGGGAGGGCGTGTATGTCGCTCCCACGATCGTGCCCAACCCTGCGACCGTGACCATAACGGCGACGGCCCTCGCGGATTCGACGAAATCCGGCACGGCCACGGTTACCCTCCAGATGGGCTCCTCCGTCAGGGTGGCCATCGCCGGCAGCGGGTCCCGGGTGACGGTCCCGACCTTCGGCTCCCATCCTTTTTCGGCCACTGTGACAGGGACCTCGAATACGGCGGTCACCTGGAAGGTCAACGGGATTACAGGCGGATCGGCCACGACCGGCACGATCTCGCAGGCGGGGCTTTATTACGCGCCTCACTCGGTGCCGGTCTCGACGGCCCCCAACAACGAAGGCAACACGACGGAGGTCCTTGTGACCGCCGTCTCCCAGGCGGACCAGACGGCCTCGGATGCCATCATCGTCGTTCCTACGCCGCTCCAGACGGCCCGCTTTCCCGCCCCCGTGCCCCTGGGGACCACCGGCGGCAACGCCTTGGACATCTCGACCTCGGGCGGCGTGAACTACTGCTGCAGCGGCACGATCGGTTCGCTGGTCAGCCGGGGCGGGAAGCTGTACATTCTTAGCAACAACCATGTCCTGGCCCGCAGCGACCTGGCCGCGGTCGGGGAGGACATCATCCAACCCGGGCTCGTCGACAACAACTGTTCCCCGGCGGGCACGGTCACGGCCGCCACGCTGTCGCAGTTCTTCAACCTGGAAAACGACCCCCGCCCGAACGTGGACGCGGCGCTGGCCGAGATCATTCCCGGCGCCGTCGACCCCCTAGGGACCATCGTCCAGCTCGGCGAGACGGCTATCGGTGGCCAGCCGTCGGACGGCACGCCCAATCCGGGCTCCGGCGTGGCCCCGACCATCGGCAGGAAGGTCGCCAAGAGCGGCGCCGCGACCGGCCTGACCTGCGGCACTATCCTGTCCATCGACGCCACGACCAACGTCGAGTACCAGAAGGGCTGCAACTCGGGGTCCACTTATGTCTGTGACTTCACGAACCAGATCGTGCTCTCCGACGTCGGCTTCAGCGCCCACGGCGATTCCGGCTCCCTCGTCGTCACCCAAGACACGGCCGATCCGGTGGGGCTGTTGTTCTCCGGTTCCTCGACGGACACGGTCGCCAGCCCCGTATCGGTCATTATGCAGCAGCTCTCCGACAAGGACACCGGCGAACAATTTGTCTTCGCCGGAGACAGCTCGGTCGGCCCGCACGCCGTGGCCGTCTGTGCGATCCCCCTGCAGACACCGGCCCAGGCCTTCGGTATGGAGGGCGTCATCCTCGCGTCCGAGGACCGGCAGGCGGCCGTCCATACGCGTGACGCCCACGTCGACGAGCTGCTGGGGCGGGCGGAGATCCTGGCCCTCGGCGTGGGATTGAGCTATGACCGCCCCGGCCAGCCGGCCATCCTCGTCTTCGTCGGCCGAGGGACGTCCTCCGGCGACCTCCCGGCGGCCGTCGACGGCATCGGCACGAGGGTCATCGAGGTCGACGCGATGCGATCGAGAGGTCTTCTGACGAATGTGGAAAGCGACCAGGCCGAGCGGTCGGGCGATCCTCCCCGGTTTGCTCAGCCGATCTCCGAATCCGAAGTGGAGCGGGCCCGGGCCGTACACCGCGCCCGGGCGGCCGGGCTCATGCAACAGCACGGCGTCCAGGGCGTCGGCATCTCGTCGAGTGCGGACGCGCCCGGCGAGGCCGCCCTCATCATCTTTGTCATCAAAGGCGCCCCGCGCGACCCCATCCCCCCGGTGATCGACGGCCTTCGGACGCGGGTGCGCGAGACCGCCCGGTTCCGGGCGAAGTGAGGGCCGGCCGGCGTCGGCGGCCCTATTTATCTTTCCCGAAGTCCTTGTCGAAGGCGATCTTGGCCGGCGCGAAGTTCATGGCCCGGACGAATTCGAGAGATTCTTTCGCGCCGAACTCGCGGTCCATGGCGTTGTCCTCCCACTCGACCGAGAGCGGGCCGTCGTAATTGACGGCGTTGAGCTCGCGGATGACGGCATCGAAGTCGACGTCGCCGTGGCCGAGCGAGCGGAAGTTCCAGCCGCGCCGGACGTCTCCGAAGGGCAGGAACGAGCCCAGGATGCCGGCCTTGCCGTCGAGGGTCACGGCCACGTCCTTCATGTGGACGTGATAGACGCGGCCGGCGAATTCCCGGATGAAGAGGTGCGGCTCGACGCCCTGCCAGACGAGATGGCTCGGGTCGAAGTTGAGGCCGAGGGCCAGCCGTCCGTTGAAGGTGTCGAGCAGGCGCCGGGTCGTGTAGACGTCGAAGGCGATCTCCGTCGGGTGGACCTCGAGGGCGAACTTGACGTTCTGCTCGTCGAACTCGTCGAGGATGGGCGTCCAGAGCGCCAGGATCTTCTGAAACCCGGCTTCGATCATCTCTTCGGTCGTCGTCGGGAAGGAGTACCAGGCCTTCCAGATGGGCGAGCCCATGAAGCCGTTGACGACGTAGCAGCCCATGTTGCGGGCGGCCCGGGCAGCGGCTTTCATCTCCTCGATGGCCCACTTGCGCAGGGCCTCGGGCTTGCCCTTGACGGCGTCGGGGGCGAAACCGTCCAGGCGCGGGTCGTATTCGTCGCCGACGCACTGTCCGGCGAGGTGCGCGCCCAAAGCCCAGCACTTGAGGCCGTTTTTCTCGAGGACGCGCTTCTTCTCGTGGACGTAAGCCGGATCGGAGGCCGCCTTGCGGACGTCTATGTGGTCGCCCCAGCAGGCGATCTCGAGCCCGTCGTAGCCCCAGCTCTTCGCTTTCTTGCAGACGTCTTCGAAGGGCAGGTCGGCCCACTGGCCGGTGAACAGCGTTACGGGTCGCGCCATGGATTCCTCCCTATTTCGGATCATGTCCCCATGTTTAGCCAGATCGCGCCTTTGGCCGAGCTCTCGACGCATTTCTCGATGAAGCGGACGCCACGGACGCCGTCGTCGACGCTGGGAAAGTCGAGGTCGTCGCCCGACAGGGCCTCGCCGCGGAGCCTCTTGCCGAGAGCGGTGATGAAGGTCGCGTAGACGTTGGCGAAGCTCTCGAAATAGCCCTCCGGGTGTCCCGACGGGATGCGCGAAAGGGATTGCGCCCGGGGCGATAGCGGGTCGCGGCCGCGTGAGATCGTTCCCGTCGGCCGGTCGAGGAACGAGACTCGGGCGGTGTTGGGCGTCTCCTGAAACCACTCGACGGCGCCCTTGGTGCCGTAGATGCGCAGGCGCAGGGCATTGTCGTGGCCGGCCGCGATCTGGGAGCTCCAGTAAACCCCCTTGGCCCCGCCCTTGTAGTTGACCATAATGGTGGCGTTATCGTCGAGGGGGCGGCCGGGGCCGAAGCGGTCGAGCCGGGCGCAGAGCGCATCGATCTCGAGACCGGTCATGTACGCGGCCATGAACTCGATGTGACTGCCGATATCGCCGACGCAGTTGGAGATCCCGGCCAGCTTCGGGTCGGTCCGCCAGGCGGCCTGTTTTTGTCCCGTGTCCTCGAGCCGAGTCGCCAGCCACTCCTGCGGGTACTCGCCGTTGACGAAGCGGACCTCGCCGATCTCGCCGCCGTGGATCATGTCCCGGAG